>NZ_JADBSZ010000073.1:0-36278 GCF_020246425.1 Microcystis sp. M079S1 | reverse complement strand
TTCTTGGGCTGCCCATTTCTCCATTTTTTTGCTTACCTCCACCTTGATTCCTTCTTTCAAAACTATACCTATCAATCGTTTCCCCTTTTTTTAAGTTTCTTCTCTTTTTGTTAAGAAAGATCTGACTAATGGATAGCTTATCAAGGGGGGCAGGGGGGATCGAACCTAAAATTCATTTTTAATTTAATTATAACCAGCTACTTATCTTCAATAGCTCCGTAACCGTTGATCTATTTTTGCTGATCCAGTTAGTGACCAACGTACCATGATTTTTCTCCTTTAGCCCCTAAACACATAAACATCATAACCTTTACATTGAGCCTGTCGAAATATAAGGTAAAGTAGAATCCAACCCGCGCGATTTCTTGGGTACTACCTTCTTAGGGTGGATGAGGTGATTGTATTCACTGAAACTCGGTTTTAACTTCAGTATCGAGAATCGTCCCTTTGACGTTAGCATCTTTAAAATTAGCCCCGTAAAGAATTGCCCCTTTAAGAATTGCCCTTTCAAGATTAGCCCCTTCAAGAATTGCCCTTTCAAGATTTACCTCGCCCAGATTAGCCCCGACCATATTAGCCCCCACCAGATTGGCACCCACCAGATTGGCCCCTTCAAGAATTGCCCTTTCAAGATTAGCCCCTTCAAGAATTGCCCCTTCAAGAATTGCCCGGTAAAGATTAGCCCCTACAAGATTAGCCCCTACAAGATTTGCCCTGTAAAGAATTGCCCCTACAAGATTTGCCCCTTTAAGATTTGCCCCTTTAAGATTTGCCTCTTTAAGATTTGCCTCTTTAAGATTTGCCCCTTCAAGATTTGCCTCTTTAAGATTTGCCCCTTCAAGATTTGCCGCTATAAGATTAGCCCTTTGAAGATTTGCCACGACCAGATTTACCCTGTAAAGATCTCGATTTATCAACAGACAGTTTTGTAAATCAAGAAAACTGAGGCAATTTAACACAAACATAGACTTAGAATCTATTCTTTGTCCCTGAAGACGGGCTAACCAATTGCCGAAAGCTTCAGGAGAAGGCCATTGAATGGGAAAAATTTCTTCGGTGACTCGCCCACAGGCATTGAATACCGCTAATAAAGCTTCCTCGGCATTGCGTGCCTGTCGCATTTCCTCCTGAAAATTGGGGCGGTTTTTTAAACCCTCCATCGGCATTCCTTTGACCAAAAGATATTCAATTAAATGACCCAGAGTTTTCTGCCACTGTTTCACTTCATCAGGGGACTGTAATTGCATTTGATTGACAACAAAACGAAAAAGATATTCATCTATTGCCGTCGGTCCGCATAAAGTCGCCCAGGCGATTAAAGCTTGTCTGGGATCGTAGTCATTGTCATAATCCTTGTCACTGTCTTGTAATTGCTTATGAATTTGCTTAACTCGGTTAACAATTCTGCGGGCAGTTAAATATTCACCAAAACTTTTATGGGTAAATTCAAAGGTTTTTTCGCTGCCTCGCAAATCGCCACTTTCTCGAAAATAAAAGGCTGTTAAAAGACGGGTGATACTCCCTTGGGAATCACTTTGAAAACTATCTTGGAAGATTTTTAGGAGATTTTTTAAGCCATTATTTTCACAATGTTCTTCAATCTCTCTCACGGTGGTGGTTCTACCGTTACCATGCCAACAGGAAAGGGCAATTTCCATTAAAATTAGCACAAAATCTTTTTCTGTAATCCCTTCTATAGCCCGGTGGCGTCGACTATTTTTTTCATAACCTCGCTCATAGACTGCCTTGAGCAAATTTTCATAAATATTATTGAGATTAGTTTCTTGGGAAAATTGAACCTCGCCTCGTTCAAAAGTGAGAGCAATAAGATAATTTAATAGCGGTTGAGCGGTAATTTCTTGTAAATTTTTCCCCGATAATTCTGGCGGTAATTGTGCATAGTTTTTACCTTTAGCTTGCCCATACTGTTGCCACCATTGATCACGTTGATCGACTTTTAATAAGTTATCGACATCGCTAAAATTATCGCTGTTACCAACCCAATAGGGTAAAATAGTGATAATTTGCCGAGGTTTTTTAAAATTATTTTTATTGGATTGTACCACCACATCACGCCCGCTAATCAACACTTGTAAACGGGTTTTATTGTTATTAAAACTTTTGACCTGATCTCGTACTTCATTAATAAAATCGTGGGCGACTTCTTGGGCGATTTTTCCCTGCATAGATAGCTCATCTAAGCCATCAAAGATAATTAGTAACCGTAAATCTTGATCGCTCGGTTCTAGAGGATTTTCTGGTAAAAAACCGTCATGTTGAACAAAAGTTTTAACTGCTGTTACTAAATCGGTGGAGAAACTCAAGCGATGCAAGGGAATATATAAAACTTGTTTTTCTAAGCGAGCTTGTTGGGCAGCAAATACTTTACAAAAGGACGATTTTCCACTACCCGGCCCACCGGTCAATAAACGAATAGCATCATCTGATTTTGCCGCTTCTAACCATGTTTCTAACTGCTCTTGGAGTTTGATAACAATGCGTTTAAATGATGGCTCTCGATGGTAATCTATGTCTGTGGTGGCTTTTACTTTTTCTTCTTCATAAAATCCCCGTAGAGGTACATAAATTTGCTTTAAACTAAAAGCTTCCCAAAAAATAGGTTCATCGATCTGTTTTTGCAACCAAGCTCGATAATGTAACCAGCCTCTTTCTCGTTTCCAAGCATTGTTAAAAGGAGTGTCGATTTCATCTAAAAGCAGACTGTATTCATCTCGTTTATCTTTCCATTGTTCATGCAAAGCTAAGACAAAATAAGCTGGTAAACGATTACTTAGGCTCTGTGCTTCCTGGGAATTAGTGATTAAATTATTTGTTGTTAACCACTGTAAAAAATCTGCTTGGATTGGTGCGACTATGGATAATCTTTCGGGATGCTCAAAAAAATCTCGATCAAGAATTAATTCCTGCTCTTGTAAAGATTTGTTAATCTTAGTGTAAAGTTCTTGTAAAGGCAGCTTTTCGACTGCTTGGGGCAGTAAATAAGCATTACTTTTAAGTAATCCTTTCATCGCCTCCATTAGCGATCGAATTATTAATAAACCCGCTAATTCCCCCGGAGTCCGACTTAAACCAAGAGCATCTAAAACTTCTACTCCATTTTCGGCCAGATCATCCCACTGTAAAAATACCCCGTTAAGAGTGGCTTTTCCCAGGGTACTAAAGAGACTTCTCGGATTGACTTTAACTTGTCGTTTCCAGATATTTTGGGGTTTGGAAACAGGAATTCCAGCAGCTGATTCGGACATAGAAAAAAGCGATCAATTCATGTAGGATTAATATTATTATATTACACTTAAGTTGGCAGGAACAACACTGTATAGAATCTTCTTTTTGGTATTGGCAGTGTTATTTTTTGTTAATTAAGTAGGTGGGGGGAATTAAATATAAGATGAACGTAGGTTGGGTTGAAGCATGAAACCCAACGCCCGCTCATGTTACGCTACCGCTAACCCATCCTACAAATAATTGTACCTCCCTACTTAAAACTGTAAAAACTTTTTAACTTGTGTCCAAAGATTGGTAAAAGACTCTTTCATTTCCTCCTTAATTTTCCAGCGTTTAAATGCCTCTTCGTAGGCAATTCCTTGATTTTGAAAAGTTTTCCAAGCGGAAAGAGAAAGAGGTAAACCCATTAGCAAAAAGATATAAATTGCCCAAGAAATTGTTCCCGCACTAATTAAATTAATGATAATAAAAAAACTATTAATAATCAGATAGCGAACGGTTTTATTTTTTAGTTCCTCGCGACGAAAGCGATCGAATTCTTGCCGTTTATAACTGACCATTTTTGACTCTTGCCAGTCCTTTTCCGCCGCTTCTAAGTCTTTAACTTCAATAGCTAAATCGTCGGCAATTTCTAACAACTGTTGACGGGTAATTTCTCCCTTATCCCCTTGACGGGAGATAGCCAAATAGAGAATTTCCTGCACATCCTCTTGACTGTAGGATTGGGGAGGGAAAAAATCGGGGTTTGGCATAGCGATAGAGAAAGAAATAGGTTCCTTCTCTATTATGGGCGATCGATTAGCGATTGACAGTTAGACGAGACAGGGAGTTTTTAACTGATTCATCCATGCTTCTAAATCCTGCAAAGAGCGATCGGCATATTGACCGTAACGTTCCCGTTTATTGCGGATTTTTCTGGTAAAATTCGGCAAAATGCCAAAATTTGGCGGCATCGGTTGAAAATGTTTCGGTTCGGCACTGCTGATAAACTCAAATAATGACCCCATCATCGTTGTGGTTGGCAATGTCACCGTTTCTAATCCTAAAGCTAAACGAGCGGCATTAGTTCCCGCTAACCATCCCCCAGCAGCCGCAGCCGTATAGCCTTCCGTGCCGATTAACTGTCCTGCCGCTAATAGCGTCGGTCGCGATTTAAACTGGAGACTGGAGGATAATAACTGGGGAGAATTGATAAAGGTGTTTTTGTGCATCACCCCCATGCGGACAAATTCGGCCTTTTCTAACCCCGGAATCAGACGGAAAACCCGTGTTTGTTCACCCCATTTTAAATTAGTTTGAAATCCCACCATATTCCACAATTGCCCCGCTTTATCTTCCATTCGCAACTGTATAACTGCGTAGGGACGTTGATCCGGATATCTGGGATCCGCTAATCCCACCGGTTTCAGGGGACCAAAACGCATGGTATCCTCTCCCCGACAGGCTAATTCTTCGATTGGCAGACAAGCCTCGAAAAATTTGGCATTTTCTCGCTCAAAATCCTTTAATTCTGCTTGTTCTGCCTGTTTTAACTCTTGCCAGAAGTGCAGGTATTGTTCCCGATCCATGGGACAATTGAGATAGGCGGCCTCACCTTTATCGTAACGGGAGGCCAGAAAAGCGATCGATCGATCGATCGATTCCCCTAGAATAATCGGACTAGCGGCATCAAAAAAGCTCAGATAGTCCAGGCCGGCGAAATTTTGCAGATCTGCGGCCAAGGCAGCACTGGTTAACGGTCCAGTGGTTAAAACGACGATACCATCCCGGGGAATTTCAGTGATCTCCTGACGTTTTAAGGTGACTAGAGGGTGGTTAGCCAAGATTTCCGTCAAATTTCGACTAAAGACCCCTCGATCGACCGCTAAAGCCCCTCCTGCGGGGACACTGTGCTGATCGGCCTGGGCAATAACTAGAGAATTTAAGCGTCGTAATTCTTCATGGAGTAACCCGGTGGCGCGATCCACCGCCATGGCACCAAAGGAGTTACTACAGACTAATTCGGCTAAAAATTGGCTATGGTGGGCGGGACTAGAGCGAATTGGGCGCATTTCGTACAGGATCACGGGAATACCTGCTTGGGCTATCTGCCACGCCGCCTCAGTCCCCGCTAATCCTCCACCAATTACATGAATAGGGCGATCGATCATAGTTGGGAGAAAATGGCTAGAGTAGGATTATTTTAGCGTTAAGCAAGGAGGCAAAATTATTTGTAGGATGGGTTAGCGGTAGCGTAACATAATCGGGCGTTGGGTTTCATGCTTCAACCCAACCTACGTTCATCTTATATTTAATTCCACCCACCTACTTAGTTCCGAGTCACCAAAAAAATAGGCTGGGCTGACGGCGATCGCATGAAGATTGGGGCTGATCACAAACTCAGGTTATAATATAAGGAAGGGATAGAACATTATATTCTATCTCGTCACGGTTTTTGCTTTCGAGAAGGTGGCAACACCGCCCCACTTTCTCACCATCTCCGTCCAGATGGGCTAGTTAGCGGTTTGACTTCTATGAACACCAATTATCTTGAAGAATACCAAAAATACCTAGCCGAATGGCAGAAACTGCTTCTGTCCGCTTGGGGTAATGGTGTTCCCTCGACTACACCAGTGTTTGAGTTTCCAGAAACTTTGGTTAAATCCCTCGAATATCAACAAGAATGGGTGAAATCCTACCTAACCGCCCAAGAAACCGCCACCAAAGTTGCCCTCGATAGTCAGAAACAATTCTGGGATAGTTATTTCGGTTTTGCTCGTCAGTCCATGGCTGTAATCAATAAACCGGCCTAATTTAGATATAAATTGGCTAGATAGTTCGGTTAGTGACTTAACTTCCCTTAAAAAATGAAATTCCTCAAATACAATCCCCTCTGGCTCTGTATTTGAGGCTTTTTTGGGTTTTATTCCCTTTAGGCAATGAGGGAATTTTGGGGTTTAGCAAAAATCATCCGTCCGGCCGAGGTTTGCAGTGCAGATGTCACCACTACCCGCAATTCTCCCCCTAGATAATCTTTTCCTTCCTCTACCACCACCATCGTGCCATCTTCTAGATAACCGATGCCTTGGGTGGGTTCTTTTCCTGCTTTGAGAATTTTCAGATCCAAAGTATCCCCGGGTAAGTAGATCGGGCGTACTGCTTGGGCGAGATCATTGACATTCAAGATGGTGACTTTTTGCAGATTGGCCACTTTGCTGAGATTATAATCGTTAGTGAGCAAGGTGGCGTTAATTTCTTGGGCAAGATGGACTAATTTAGCATCTACGGTGCTAATATCCTCATAATCGGCGGGATGAATGATAATGCGCTCAGGGAATTCTTGCTGCATCCGGTTTAAGATATCTAATCCGCGTCTTCCTCTAACTCGTTTTTGGTCGTTACTGCCATCCGCTAACTGTTGCAATTCCTGAAGGATAAATTGGGGAATGAGTATCTGTCCCTCGATAAATCCTGTGTCTAACAATTGTTCGATACGACCATCGATAATACAACTGGTGTCAACAACTTTGGTGGCGGCCGCTTGTAGGGTTCCTTCGGCCACTAAAATTGATTCCATACTATTGGGGTTAATCAGACGCAAAAAAGTCCGACCGTGGGTATCAGCTAAACTAACCCCCAGATAGGAAAACATAACACTGCCTAAAATCGCGATTATCGGCTTAACAAACGAGAATTCTCTGGGAATCGGTAGGAAGAAAATCGGGGCTAGGATCAGATTAGCAATTAACAAACCGATCACTAGACCGACCGAACGGGTTAAAATAACTTCGATCGGAGTTTGCCTTACTTGGGTTTCTAGACGACGATAGGTAGTTTGGGCAACTAAACCGAGGGCTAAACCAATAATTGAGGCAAAACCCGCCGATAACCAGCGTAACGCTTCAATATTGCTGATTTGCGACTGGACAGTAACCGGCAGCAAGTCCACACCACTATAACCAATACTGGCAACAGCGAAGACGAATAATAAAATTATGACGGCATCAAGCATGGGGATAATACCAGAGGGGATAGGGGGGAATGATGGTAGAAAAATAATGACTATGGATACTTTTACATTATATCCGTGGGCCTCTCCTAATTTGTGTCGGGAAAGTTGCTTTCATTCTAGGAGATGTTCTCCCCAGCCATAATACATCTTAACGAAGATAAACGAAATTATAGCCGTCGGGAGTCAGCTTTGAATCAGTTATCAGTTATTAGTTATCAGTCATCAGATACGAGTTACAGCGTTTCTCAGATAGATGAGGTTCGTTCTTGCATCTAAAATACTTGATTAGCAAGGCTTAGTCTGTACCTCACCTTGACGAGAAAGGCTGTATGAGTTCACTGATTACTGATTACTGTTCACTGATAACTGCTTTAATGCCCTATTTTCACCCCATAACCTCGGTTTATATTCATATTCCCTTTTGTCGTCGGCGCTGTTTTTACTGTGATTTCCCGATTTTTGTCGTCGGTAATCGCACCAATCCGGCGACTTTTCCCCCCGTGGTGGAGTATGTGGAAATATTACAAGAAGAAATTAGCTTTAGTCAGGGGACGGGGAAACCCCTAGAAACAATTTTTTTTGGGGGGGGGACCCCTTCCCTGTTACCGGTGGAATTATTAGGATCAATTCTGGATACTTTAGCCAAAAAGTTTGATTTTGCGGCCGATATAGAGATTTCTATGGAGATCGATCCGGCTACCTTTAGTTTAGAACAATTACAGGGTTATCTTAGCGCGGGAGTCAATCGGGTTAGTTTAGGAGTACAGGCTTTTCAAGAACCATTATTACAGGTTTCTGGTCGATCGCATACCGTTAAGGATATCTATCAGGCAGTGGAATTAATTCAGGGATTGGGAATAGTTAACTATAGTTTGGATTTGATTTCGGGATTGCCACAACAAACCCTCACAGATTGGGAAAATTCCCTAGAAAAAGCGATCGAACTGCAACCGGCCCATCTTTCCTGTTACGATTTGGTCTTAGAAGCGGTTACTCCTTTCGGTAAACAGTATCAACCGGGGAAAAACCCCTTACCCGATGATGAAACCACGGCAAAAATGTATGTTTTAGCCGGTGAAAAACTAGCTTTAGCCGGTTATCAACATTACGAGATTTCTAACTATGCTAAACCGGGTTATCAATGCCGACATAATCGAGTTTACTGGGAAAATCGTCCCTATTACGGCTTTGGTATGGGGGCCGCTAGTTATCTTCATCAACAACGTTTTACCCGTCCGCGCAAAAGTCGCGACTATTTCGCTTGGGTAAAAGAAGGCTGTCAGATTGACGTGGAGAAAAATAGTTTTATCGATGATCTTCTCGAAACCTTGATGCTAGGGTTAAGGTTAGGGTCAGGGGTGAGTTTACCTGCGATTGAAGCTAATTTTGGTTCGGAAATCAAAAAAGCAATTTTAGAGGTTTTAGAGCCGCATAAACAGCGTAATCTAGTAATAATTGAGGGGGATAGCAGGGTCAGATTAAGCGACCCCGAAGGTTTTTTGTTTTCTAATCTAGTTTTAACCGATTTATTCGATCGCTGGCAATAGTTAGAAACTATATTTTACTAGCGATAATGGATAGCTAACCAAATACAAGGGGGATTATTGCTAGTAAATTCGACGCGATGTTTTTGGTGAGGAGGAATCAGCAGATAATCCCCCGCTTGCAGATTAACTTGGCTGCCATCTTCATAACTAATCTCAGCAAATCCCTGTAATAAAATCACCCATTCAAAGTCAGATTGATCGTACCATTGACCCCTGGGAGTGGTTTGACCGGTGGAAATAATTCTTTCCAGACGAATAGCCTGACTTTGGGCCAAAATTTCCAGAATTTCTCGGTCAGGAATTAGTTCAGGTAAATCAAAAATTGAAGCTGCTATCATTAGTTATGATCCCTTTCTGGATGAAAATCTTTAATCACCGTCGGTATTGCTGTTAAAATTTTCTCAACGATATCAGCAGGTGTATCTAGGTCAGAAACAACAATCCGAAGATCTGCTTCTGCATACAGTCCTCGTCTTTGTTCTAATAATAATTCTAGTTTACTTTCTAAATCAGTGGACTGAAGCAAGGGACGAGAGGTATCTTTTTTTAAACGTTTAACCAAGACTTCGAGAGGAACATCTAACCAAATCATTAAACCGTGACGAAGATAACTCCAATTCATCGGTTTTAAAACCATCCCTCCCCCGGTGGCAATCACAGTTTTAGTCAGAGAGGATAATTCGGCTAAAACTTGGGTTTCTAACTCCCGAAAAGTCGCTTCTCCCTCGTCGACAAAAATTTCCCTGATTTTCTTTCCCGCGACCCTTTCTATTAATATATCTGTATCAAAAAAACGATATTGTAACCGTCGGGAAAGCAACTCTCCCAGGGTGGATTTGCCAGATCCCATCATTCCTAGCAAAAAAACACTTAATCCCCGTAAGGAGTTAAAATCCGTTGAATTGTCCATAGTTAAAATTTAGCTGAATGTAGTCCTCGCTACTAAGGGACGATGTTTTGATAAGCATGTGGGAGTAAAAACCGCGAGATGAAATCAGAAAATCTTCTCAGAACTCCCATTGACACCGACATCGTGTCAGAATCTGGATAACCATGATACCATCTTGGTAATTAATCGACAAAATCAGCTTGATTAATCTAATCAAGTGGTGTGGGGAGTGTGAACACAGGAGTCTAAAATTCATGTCCAATCAACCAGTAAACTTTCCGGGTAACAGAAATCAACTCAAACCGATTAAAGTCGGGATTATCGGGGTCGGTAACATGGGACAACACCATAGTCGCATCCTGAGTTTATTAAAAGACGTGGAATTCGTCGGGGTGGCCGATGTCAACGTCGAAAAGGGACTGGAAACTGCCAGTAAATACCGAGTCCGTTTTTTTGAAAATTATTTAGATCTCTTACCTAGGGTAGATGCGGTTTGTATCGCTGTCCCCACGCGGTTACACCATCGAGTCGGGATGGACTGTCTGCAAGGGGGAGTACATACCTTGATCGAGAAACCGATCGCCGCTAGTATTAGTGAAGCGGAATCTTTAGTCAATGCGGCAGCCGATCACGATTGTATTCTGCAAGTGGGTCATATCGAGCGTTTTAATCCCGCTTTCCAAGAGTTATCGAAGGTCTTGAAAACCGAGGAGATTTTAGCGATTGAATCCCATCGCATGAGTCCCTATTCCCAACGCGCTAATGATGTGTCGGTGGTGTTAGATTTAATGATCCACGATATAGATTTAATTTTAGAATTAGTCTCCGCTCCCGTGGTGAAATTAACCGCTAGTGGTAGTCGCGCTGCCACTGATTCCGGTTATCTCGATTATGTCACTGCAACCCTTGGTTTTAGTAATGGAGTAGTGGCTAATTTAACCGCTAGTAAGGTGACTCATCGCAAGATTCGCCGTTTAGCAGCCCACTGTAAAAATTCTCTCACGGAAGCGGATTTTCTCAATAATGAAATCCTCATTCACCGGCAAACCACCGCTAACTATAGCACCGATTACGGTCAAGTTCTCTACCGTCAAGATGGTTTAATTGAAAAAGTTTATACCAGCAATATTGAACCTCTACACGCGGAATTAGAACATTTTGTTCATTGTGTGCGCGGTGGGGACCAACCTTCTGTCGGTGGGGAACAAGCTTTAAAAGCTTTACGATTAGCTAGTTTAATCGAACAAATTGCCCTTGATGGTCGCGTTTGGCAACAATCGGACTGGAATTATCAATATCTTAATTCTCCCGTGATTACTGCTTCTTGATTGTTTCTACCCCGATTCTTTAAATGAGAGAATTGGGGTGAGGAACCAAAATTAGTTATTTTGAGAACTTTCCAAACATTTTTCTGAGGATTTTTTTCCACACCATTGACTTTCACAGGGAACTCCATCACCGTCTCCATCCATTTTGACATTGGGGCAATTTCTCAAGAAAAAAGTCGCTTCTGCACAGGAGGTCATCTGGGAACAGTGAGTTCTACCATCGCACCGAAACTGTGGAGAAGGACTAGGTTTTTTCTGGGGAGTGGGACGATTATTGTTGTTAGCTACGGCTAAATTATTGAGGGTTTGATTGCCAGAAATTGGTGATTTTATTGATATTTGTTCGCTCAGAAAACCCAGAATTAAAATAACAATTACTTTTTTCATAAAATGCTTGCCTGATTCTCTGCTCTTATCATAGTACCAGATAGGATACAGGATAATAAATCAGAGTTATTCCCAGGTAAACGTTTGGGGGGGTCAAGCAGCCAGTGGCACTGAATCTTCCGATTATTTGTTAGTATATGCAGAAAAACACCATGAAAATTAGCCCTAACGGACAAATCACTATTCCCCCTGATATTCAAGAAAAGCTTGGGTTGTTACCCGGTACAGAAATCCAGCTGGAAGTGATTGGGGATATCTTGCAAATTCGCAAGCCTAGAACCCTAAGCCGGGGAAAGCAACTGATTGCCGCTATCCGTGGCAAAGCAACTAGCCGTCTAACAACCAACGACATCATGCAAGCGACCCGTGATACTAAATCCGGTTATTAAAGACTGATTATTTATTCCCCCTTTGCCTCTTGCATGAGGAGAAAACGGGTTTCTCCGAGAAACCCGTTTTCTGTGCGTTACTCAACAGATTTAATGACTCTAATAACTAAATCAGGCTTGAGTCTTCTTAGTTGAGTCCCATGGAGAGGATCAACATTTTCATCTAAGAGATATTTCAGACTCATTTACTTGTTTGACTGCTTTTCTTTGTTGCCTTAACTTTCTTAATTTTTCCGCAACAGGAGGAGGATTTTGTTTTTGTATTTCTCTCATTCTTTCTCCATGTTCAATCCATTCGGTTAAATAATTGGTTATTTTTTCTTGCTCATGCAAATAGTACAAAATTGTTGCATAAACTTGTTCTAAGCTCAAAGATGAGTAAGTTTTGGCAATTTCTTCAGGTGTTTTAAGTAGGGAGGCACAATTATTTGTAGGATGGGTTAGCGGTAGCGTAACCCATGCGGGCGTTGGGTTTCATGCTTCAACCCAACCTACGTTCTGAATTTAAAAAATAAGCTTGCCTACATATCTAAGTTATTCCCCGTTTCCTATTCCCCCTATTTAGAGTAAAATTTCCCTGTGTTGAATTGCTAATTTATGGGCGGGAAAACCTTCGTACTCGGCTAAAGTTTTCGTGGTTTCTTTTAACTTTTCAAAGCCTTCAGGGGTGACATAAGCCAAAGTAGAGCGCTTGAGAAAATCATAAACCGAAACCGCCGAATAGGAACGGGCAAAACTTCCTGTCGGCAGCACAGCATTGACTCCGATGGCGTAGGTAGCCATAGAGGAAGGAGTATGATTTCCCAGGAGAATTTCGCCAGCATTTTTAATCTTGCCCAGAATGGCAAAAGGATTACTAACTAAAACCTCTAGATGTTCCGGGGCGTACTCATTGACAAAATCGAGGGATTGCTGCAAACTATCGGTTAAAATTATGCCCCCATAGGTGGCTAAACCCGCCTCACAGAATTCCCGTCGCCAATCCGGGAGTTTTTGCAGGTATTCCTGTGCATATTCACTAGCAGCGATCGCCAAATCTTCACAGTGGGTGACTAATAAAGCCGCCGAATCCGCCCCGTGTTCCGCTTCAATTAATAAATCCAAGGCCGCTAAACGGGCATCGCTGGACTCATCGGCCAAAACTATCGACTCACTTGGACCTGCCGGCAAACCCACATCCACAGTACCGAACAGTAACCGCTTGGCCGCCGCCCCATAGACGCTGCACGGACCGGTAATTTTGTCAACCCTTTTGATATTTTTTGTTCCCAAAGCCAAAGCGGCGATCGCTTGTACGCCCCCTAATTTATAAATTTCTCTGACTCCAGCCATCTGCGCCGCCACCAGAGAAACGGGTTCCACGTTGCCCTGTTTATCGGGGGGAGTGCAAACGACAACTCTTTCCACTCCTGCCACCATTGCCGGGATGGCTAACATTAACATCATCGAGGGAAAAGCACCGCGGCCCCGGGGAACGTATAAACCCACATTGGGGATAGGAGAGATTTTTTCGCCGGCAAAGACACCGGTTTCAATTTCTGCCAGGAGTGTTTCTTCCGGCATTTGGCGACGATGTACCTCTTGAATATTCCGGAAAGCCTGTTCAATGGCAGTTTTTACTTCCGGTTCAATTAACTGAAAAGCCCGCTCAAATTCTGCCTCGCTGACTTTGATATTTTCTACCGTCGCACCTTCGTAGTCAAAACGCCGCACATAGTCCACAACGCCGGCATCCCCCCGTTCGCGGATGGTTTCTATGACCGTTTGAGCGACTTTGAGGGCGTTATCAATATCTAACTCGGCTCTTTTCTGAAGTTTTGCCCGTTCTGCGCTACTTAATTGCGAAAGTTTTAATATTCTAACCACTATTGCTGCTCCTACTGCCCCCCGTCCTCTCAAGAATAACGGGGAATCTGAATCTTTATTTTTATTGTAACCTTTGGGGGAGTGCCGGCTTTTCAGTGATCAGTAAACAGTAACCAGTAATCAGTGAACTGAAAACTCACATCTGATAACTGATAACAAAGGCCGAATCTAAAACCTAATTTGTTAAGCTAAAAGCTTTATTGCCAGATTCTTTCTCTTGCCTCTTGCCGACCGCCCCCTGCCTCCTTGGGTATAATGCAGATCATGTTTAAGCTCTCTTGCTGTTCTGTAAATGCGATCGCTCTTGGTTTATTATGGGGGGCGATTAGTCCGGTGTGGGCAGAAACGGATTTAGACTTAGACCCGAAAATTCGACAAGAAAGCCCGGTTTTAGAGCGTTGGTTAGAAAAAATACCCGATATCGCCGAAGATATTCGCCGCGATCCTAGTTTTCGCACTCGTATCCGCTTGGGATATGCAGAGTTTCCTTCTAGCGATAATTCCAGTGGCGTGATTTTGGGGGTAGAAGATGTGTTTTTCGGTCAAACCAGTTTAACCCTAAGCGGCGATTATCAGACGGCTTTTAACGGCAAAAGGACGGCAATAGGAGCAAATTTACAATACTATCTCCTCCCTTTGGGTGATTATGTCAATCTGGCTCCCATGGTGGGCTATCGTTACATTCAGACAGGAAATTACAGCACCGATGGGCTTAACTTAGGATTAAAGCTCAAATTAGCCCTTTCTCGCACGGGGGCGGCAGATATCACCGTCAGTCAGAGTTTTATCTCACCGGGGGGTGCTAACGAGGTGGGATTGACTACTCTTTCGGTTGGTTATGCGATTACCTCTAATTTACGTTTAGCCGCCGATATTCAAGCCCAAAATTCCCGCGCCCGTAAAGATAGCTCCCTAGGAATTTTACTGGAATGGCTGCCCTAATTGGGGTTTGCGGCAAAAAGTTTTTCCTGGGTGTGGGGTGTGGGGTGTGGGGTGTGGGGTGTGGGGTGTGGGGTGTGGGGTTTTACCGATAAAAACTCACACCTGATAACTGAATCACTGATAACTGATAACTGATAACTGATAACTGATAACTGTTCACTGATTAGGTACTAAAGTATTTAGCGGTGGGGTGATAGGTGATAATGGCGGTGGTGGATTGTTCTGGGTACAATTGTTCGCTTTCGTCCATAGACATCCCAATGCGATCGCATCCTAACAGAGCTAGTTGCTTGTATTGATCCTGAATATTGGGACAAGCGGGATAGCCGAAACTATAGCGAGAACCCTGGTAACGCTGTTGTAGTATATCGCGGATATTATCAGGATCGAACTCGGCGAAACCTAACTCGCGACGGATGCGGGTGTGGGTCCATTCGGCCATGGCTTCGGCGGTTTGGACAGCCATGCCGTGATAATAGAGGTATTCGGTGTATTGGTTGGCATCAAAGAGAGATTTAGCGTATTCCGTGGCGATTTCCCCCACTGTCACCGCTTGCATCGGGAAAACGTCGATGATACCGGATTCCTGCGGGGCGAAAAAGTCAGCAATACAAAGACGACGAGCGGATTTCTGGCGAGGAAACTCAAAAATGGCGATCGGTTGCAGATTTTCGGGTTTTTCGCCCGCTTGTATCGATTCGGGATCGTAAATTAACAGGGAATTACCGGACGACTGACAGGGAAAATAACCATAAATTAATGTGGGGTTTAGTAAATTTTCCTTGACAATTTTCTCTTTCCATGCTGCTAGAATTGGATGAACTTTTTCCTGTAAAAACTGGTCGTATTCCTGCTTCGATTGGCTTTTTGGTTTGCGGAATTGCCATTGACCGACAAATAAAGCTTGTAGGTCTAAATACCAGAAAACCTCCTCGATGGGAATTTCTGCTGCTGTTAATATTTTAGTACCCCAGAAGGGCGGTGTTGGTCGGGGAATATTAACTTCCACCGCTTCCGAACGACGGGTATCAATAACTAATTCTTGGTTGACGCTGCCATCGGTAAAAATAGTATCGGGATTAACCTTTAATTCTTCGGCAACAACCGGGCTTTTTTCTGTCTCGGCACACTCCGCTAAAAAGCCTTTACTATCATCCCATTGACCCCCAGCTTTAGCGGGCATTAATTTATCCATAAAATGCAGGTCAGAGAAGGCATCTTTACCATAGATAACCTGTCCCTTGTAGGTTTTTTGACAGTCATCATGGACAAATTTGGGAGTTAAAGCTGCCCCGCCAAGGATAACGGGAACGGTGATTCCTTTTTCGTTAAAAACCTCCAGATTTTCCTTCATAAAAGCCGTTGATTTCACCAATAAACCGCTCATAGCGATACAATCGGCTTTATGTTCTTGGTAGGCTTCGATGATATTTTCTACGGGTTGTTTAATGCCCAAATTAATCACCTTATAGCCGTTATTGGTCAAGATAATATCAACTAAATTTTTACCAATATCGTGAACATCCCCTTTAACTGTTGCGATAATAAAAGTCCCTTTGGCATTATTATCCCCCTCTTTTTTCTCCATAAATGGTTCTAAAAAGGCAACGGCTGCTTTCATAGTTTGGGCAGATTGGAGAACAAAAGGTAACTGCATTTGTCCCGAACCAAATAACTCACCCACTACCTTCATCCCATCCAAGAGGAAAATATTAATAATATCTAGGGGTGGATAGTCCTGTAAAGCTTGATTCAAAGCGTCTTCCAGTCCCAATCTTTCCCCATCAATAATATGCTGTTTTAATCGTTCCTCCACGGGTAAATTAGCATTACTAGAGGGGTCTTTTTTAGTAGTTTTCCCCGCAAATAATTCGGTTAATTTGGTCAGGGGATCATAAACACATATATCGCCATCAAAACGACGATTATCATAGATTAAATCCCGACAAACTTGCTGATATTCTGGTTCAATTTTTGCCAGAGGAAGAATTTTATTAGCGCTGACGATTGCCCCATCCATCCCCACCTGCATCGCTTCGTTGAGGAAGACGGAATTTAATACCTGACGCGCTGCCGGATTCAAGCCAAAGGAGATATTAGACACACCTAAAAGAATGTGACATTCTGGCAATTCTTGGCGAATTCGGCCCATTGCTTCGATAGTAGCCTTGCCATTTTCTCGGTCTTCTTCGATACCGGTAGAAATCGGTAAAGCTAAAGGATCAAAAAAGATTTCGTAGGGAGGAATTCCGTATTCTATCGCCGCATAATAGGCCCGTTTAGCTATCTGGAATTTTTTCTCGGCAGTGCGTCCCATTCCTTCTTCATCAATGGTTCCAATTACTACCCCCGCGCCGTATTTTTTCGCTAAATCCAAGACTTGATAAAAACGCGGTTCCCCGTCTTCGTAGTTAGTAGAGTTGAGGATACATTTACCCCCCGCTACTTTTAACCCCGCTTCCATTTTTTCCCATTCGGTGGAATCTAACATTAAAGGTAGGGTGACATTATTAACTAAACGAGAGGCTAATTGGTGCATATCGCGCACCCCATCCCGGCCCACATAATCGACGTTGACATCGAGAATATGCGCCCCTTCTTTTACCTGCGCTTTCGCCATAGATACTAAACTATCCCAGTCTTCAGCATTGAGAAGTTCCCGACATTTTTTAGAACCACTGGCGTTTAATTTTTCCCCGACAATAAGGAAAGAATTATCTTGAATATAGGGTTGGGTACTATAAATAGAAGCGGCGGAGGGTTCATAATGATAATGACGAGATTTCGGAGTTAAACCTTGACTTAGTTCCGCTAAAGCTTGAATATGGTCGGGACGAGTACCACAACAACCGCCGATAATTTGTACTCCCAAATCTTCGATAAAGTGCATTAAAGCCATTTTTAATTCTACGGGAGTGAGGCGATAGTGCGCTTGACCGCCGACATTTTCCGGTAAACCAGCGTTAGGAATACAAGAAACAATAAAAGGGGAATTTTCCGAGAGATATTTAATATGGGGTTTCATTAAATCAGGACCAGTGGCGCAGTTAAGTCCCAAAATATCGATTTTATAGGGTTGTAAAATAGAGACAACGGCGTTAATTTCCGTTCCTACTAACATCGTTCCCATGGTTTCCATCGTCACCGAAACCATGAGGGGCAATCGTTGACCTTTTTGCTGAAATACTTCTTCAATAGCATTTAAAGCCGCTTTAATTTGCAGGACATCCTGACAGGTTTCTACTAATAATAAATCTGCCCCGCCATCGTACAGACCCTCTACCTGTTCCACATAGGCATTTTTGAGCGTATCAAAGTCAATATGACCCAAAGTGGGCAGTTTTGTCCCCGGCCCCATGGAACCCGCCACAAAACGGGGTTTTTCGGGGGTAGAGTATTTATTAGCGCAAGCCTTGGCCAGTTCGGCGGCGGTTTTGTTGAGATAATAGGCTTGATCGGCTAAATCGTACTCGGCTAAAACTATCGAGGTTCCCCCAAAGGTGTCGGTTTCAATCACATCCGCACCCACTGCTAAAAAGGCTTCGTGGACTTTGGCTACGGCGCTAGGTTTAGTATGGACAAGATACTCGTTACAACCTTCGTATTCTGCCCCACCAAAGTCCTCGGCCGTCAGATTTTGGCTTTGTAGGGAAGTTCCCATCGCCCCATCAAAGACGAGGACGGGATGCTTGGGGCCGTTGAGGTAGTCGAGAAAGGGGCTATTCATAGAGAGATTTACTGCTATAGCATTTTGAAAGTTTATTGTAATACGGTTACTAGAAATCTGCTATGGTCGGCATTTCAGTGATCAGTGATCAGTTATCAGTTATCAGTGATCAGATTTGAGTTTTCAGTTATCAACTAGAAGAAACAGGTCGGCAAGCTGTTGGGAATTTTAGTACAAATGCTCAACTATTTCTCCCTGCTATAGTCAACAGCCTAGCACCAGCGATCGAGAAAGCCAATCAATCTAATTTTGTAGAACTAGACGGGCTAAACCAACTCCGGGATAATAATTACCGAGAATTTGTTGATAATCTAGGCCTTTTTCCGCTAATTTATAAGCCCCAGTTTGACTCATACCGCGACCACCGTGGGCCCAAGCGACAATTTCATCGGTGGCGGCATAAAGAGACTCGACTACACCCCCTTTATAGCTGAGAATCTGCCCGGCAGTGGCATTAACCGCTTGGTGAGTCGATTGATACTCCGAGCGAATGCCTTTATATACCTGCCAGCGTTGGCTATTGCCCAGATGAAACCAAGCATTAGCGGGGCGGATCATGTGTACTAGGGCATAGGAACGAGCGGCGATCGCCTGTGCCTTTAAAGCGTGCATTGGCGCAGTGGAGTGCATTTCACTACCCACCACACTATAGAGATAGGCCTCTAAATTAACATGATTGACCACTAACAAGCGATCGCCTTGGGCAATAAGGAGGATTTTGCCCCGATACCAACTATCATCCACATAAACTAAACCATCGGCACTGGTGGGCTGCACAAAAATCACCTCTGGCAGCGATAAATCGCCCATTTTTAAGCCATTGGCACCTGGAATGACCGGTAAACCCTCGTTAGTGGCAATCGTTTTTAAACCACGACCTTGGCGATCAGTGATCACCGCCGGCCCGTTAACTCCAATCAAAACACTGGCCACATCCCTTTTAATCGCCACGCGAATTTCTAGGACCGGCGGCGTATAATTAGCGGGAACCGCTAAAGGTTGTCTAGTCACTGGTTTGGCAGCAGCAGCGGGGGAAGTATTAGGGGAAGTATTAGGGGAAGTTTGAACCGATGGCGCTAATTTTTTCGGCGCTGAGAGGGAAGACTGAGGAGAGGGTGCTGATTTTGGAATCGCAGAAGATTGGGGAGAGGGGGATAGTTTCGGCGATGGCGCGGTTAAGGGGGCGATCGGAGATGGGATAATAGGAGCAGGGGAGGCAGCAGTTTCTAGATTTGCCTGCGCTTGCGGGGTTTCTGGTTTTTCCTTGGCTAAATAAGTTAAGAGAATTGGCGTAAAAGTGGCGATCGACAACAAAGGAACGGCACAATGACGCAGCAGGGAAAAATAGGTACTAGCAGCAAATTTCACTTTAATCACACCATCTTTAATTTTCTTATCTAACTTTATCATTCCCCTCTCAGGCCGGGCAATTCTAGAGAAAAAATCTCGTATTCTTGAGCTTGTCAGGACAAATAAGGCTGAAATAGTCAAGAAAAGCCGAAAAAATCCTGATAATTTTTATTTATGCCTCTGATTTGTTCCTTTCAGAGCAAATTATACAACAGAGGGAAATAGGAGAGTAATGATTCTGTAGGTACTGATTAAGTAGGTAGGCGTTAAAAATCATCAGATACCCCCCTTATCAAGGGGGGATTAAGGGTGGATCGAACCTAAAATCCATTTTTAATTTAATTGTAACCAGCTACTTATCTCCATACTCAAATTAGTTGACAGAGATGTTTAAGGATTTTGAGAACCTCATATAAATCCCCCGGATTTCTCATGGCAAATAAACGAGAGGTTCCGTATAAAGGTTTACCGTCCCATAATAATTTAACAAATAAAAACTCGGAACCATTGGTCAACATTCCATAATTAGGACGGTTGGGATGAGGATTGACCATTAAATAAGCTAATAATTGCGGTAAACCTACTTCAACGGAATAAATAACCCGTTTTGATTCAATAATCATTACCCATAATTGCTCTTTTAGAATTAAAGTATCTAACCTTCCTTTAATTATTAAATCTTGATCTTCTGTAATAATTTCAACGGACTCTTCTGCTTTAATCTGAAAGGGAAATAGATAAAAGTTACCAATAAATAATAATGGGTCTAAAACCGTCATCCTCACCGAAGTTTCCAAAAAGGGAGGATAATTTAATAAGTTAAAATAACCTGTTTTGATTTTATCTAACAATTCTTTTTCTTGTTCAGAGATTGCTTCTAAGTCTTGCTGCCATTCCCCAAAAAAATGCTCATCTTCTATAAACTCTAGTTGAAAATGATTAATTAAATCTCTGAGAGTGACTTCTTTTGCTTGTAAAATTTGAACCATATTTACCACCTTAATTAAGACTTACGTTAACTGAATTGATAGCCGCAAACACGCACCCTGCGCCCAAACAATCCCTACTCCCAAAACCCATCCTAACCCTCCAGCAAACCCCGCACCTCCTCAATCCCAATCCTCAAAATATCAGTCACAGCAACGAAAATATCCTCATCAAACCGGGTTCGTAGCGATCGTGAATTGGGATTCTTAGTTATTTTAATAAGATTATTTCAATTTGATCAGGTTAACGGTAAATGAATAATTTGGTTTTCATATTCATTGTCAAAAGAGCCTTTAGCAATTACAATTAATTCTAACAAATTATCACCAACACTTAAATCTTGATTGAGAATAAAAATTCCAGGAACATGACGATTTTGCCTGAAGTGAGCTATTAAATGAACGGGCATAGAGGCACGATTATTTGTCACTAAAATAAAACCCATTACCTCACACCAAATCAAAATTTCTGGATCTAATGTACCTAATTTTGGTGTATCTGGTTCACCAACTACTCGAACAATGATTTCTGGTTCTCGGCGACGCAATTGTTGAGGATACACCGAATTAACATTTTCATCAATTAAATATTTCAGTGTCATTAGCTTGCTGTTTGGCTGTTATTTCAGCTTTCAATTTTCTCAGTCGTTCAACCGAAGGCGGAGGATTTTTTTGCTGTTCTTCTCGCATTTTTCTTCCCCATTCTAGCCAGTCGGTGATGTATTGACTCACTTTTTCTTTTTCATGAAGATAATAAAGAATCGTCGCATATACCTGTTCTAGGGTTAAAGACGGATAAGTATTGGCAATTTCTTCGGGAGTTCTCGCTTGGTAAATAAAATCGTATAAAATGGTTTCAATACCGACGCGGGTTCCTTTTAGCCGAATATCGTTAGGAGCAAGAAAATTAAAATAGTCTTCGAGTTGCATGAGTTACCCTAATTGAAGATTCAAACTTAACTTTATTTTTTAAGTAAAATTGTTATCTTAATTATACTTGATCGTTGCCGAATAGTGCGATCACATTGGATTCTTAATTATTGACCTCTCCCCTGAACCCTATCCTACAAGGAAAGGGGAGAGAATTTAGCGAAGAGAGTGCAACTACAAACTGGGTTTGTTGTCAAGGCTCTCGCCCGAACAAGTTTAACCTGTTTTCTTTAGATAGTGAGGAGCTAAATGGACATAACCCTATTGCCCAAATTGGGTAACTTATCTAGAATAAGTATATGAAGAGAGGAGGAGACGTGATGGAGTATCAGAATTTTTCGCTCATTAAAGAAGATATTCAGGCTGATGCTTGCGGACGGATTAGCCTTGGGACTGAATGTAGCAACCGTCACTATCGAATACTGATGAATGCAAGCGGGGAGCTTCTTTTGGTTCCCATGGTGGCGATTCTGGGGGGAGAACTATGGGCTTTTCAGAATCCTAGGGTCCGCGAGTCGCTCAAACGGGGACTCGCAGAAGCCCGCACAGGAAATTTCGCTGAAGAAACAGTCGATTTAGGCGCTATGCTTAAGTTAGCTGAATCTATTCCTGATGAAGTCGAGGAGTAAATGAGTTTCTCTAGCGACTAAAAACGCTATACTCTTAGTAAATTGTCAGCAGATTATGAATAAATCAGTTGAATTAATTTAAATATCGAGGAAGCTAGAAAGAATATGAAAGTTTTTATTAGTCATGCCTTTACTGAGGCTAAGTTAGCTAAGAGAGTTGCTGATTCTCTCAAAGAAGATGGCTTTCAAGTTTGGGATGCTGCTGAAATGTTACCCGGGGAAAACTGGGCTAATAACATAGGTAAAGCCTTACAAGAATCTGAAGCAATGATAGTCTTATTAACACCAGAATCACTAAAGTCTTTTAATGTTGTTTCTGATATTAGTTACGCAATTGGACAAGAAAAGTATCAAGGTCGTATCATTCCTGTTATTGTCTCTTCCTCAGATAATTCAAACCTAGAACATATTCCTTGGATTCTCAAAAAATTTCCAATGATTTTCGTCCCTAATCTTGAACAAGACAATCAAGAATTGAAAGAAATTACACAGGCACTTAAAAATACGACAAGCTCCGACGGACTGACTCATGAGATACACCACTTTTAGATTTGGCTTGTCTCATCCCAAGCTATGCTTTGTCTAATTTTAACTATAGGTATGAGATGATTCCCCAAGAAGCTTTTCTTTCCCATTCTAGCAAAAATCGAGAGTTTGTCTCTCATTTGGCCAATGAATTACGCCGTCATGGAGTTCCCGTTTGGTATAGTGAAACTAATATTTTAGGCGCACAGCAATGGCATGATGAAATTGGGAAAGCTTTGAGGCGATGTGATTGGTTTATTATCGTTCTCTCTCCTGATGCGGTCGATTCTATGTGGGTAAAGCGAGAACTAATTTTTACTTTACAAGATCAGCGTTTTGAAGATAAAATTTTGCCAATTCTCTATCAACCTTGTGAATATACAAAACTTTCTTGGGTCTTACCTAGCTTCCAAATTATTAATTTTAATGATAATTTTGAAGAAGGATGCCGAGATTTGCTTCGTGTCTTTGGCGTGGGTTATATCTATATCTAGTGGTGGTTTGTAGCGTAACAAACCAATATGTGATCTGGTAATTGATCGATATGTTGATGGAGTTGTTGACGAATATTTGCAGACATAAGCTAAGTTGTTTTAATGATTTACTCAATCTGATTACACTAAACTGCCAAGCGGAGATTGGCGATGAGTGGAAGTTGGAGTTCGTTGTTTTCTTGTAGTCTTTGGGAGAAAAAAAGGATTTCTAGGTTTTCTATTTCTTCGGTTTTTGGGTTGACTCTCACGATAATATCATCTCCTAATTCTTCGGATTCTTGTTCGGTATAGGGAGCGCATTTGTTAATATAGAGAATGTCTCCAGTGGGGTCATATTTAATAATTAGGTTTGCTGCCATTCGGCTCTTCTAGGTTCTGTGTGATAAGTTTAACTTACTATATGATCGATCGATCTTTGTGTCCTTTGTGTCTCTGTGGTTCGTTCCACTCCCTCGCTAGGAGGAATGTATCTTAGAATACATTTTACCCACCAAATCCAAGAGAGCCGCCATTCGATTTGTCCTCCTTTTATAGCGCTACGCGCAAGTCAGAAATCAAAAGTACAACCTGAGAGGGTTTCGGAGATTGTAAATATCCTAACAGCCTTGGCGGTTGTCATAATTATACTAACCTCAAGCCTCAAAGGAATTACTCAACAGCTTCATCGCCGAACACTTCGAGATCCCAAGACAAACCAATATTTCCCCCGTAGGGGCGCAATGCTTGCGCTCAAACAATGATTGCGCTCAAACAATCCCTGCGCCCAAAACCCATTCTAACCCTCCAGCAAACCCCGCACCTCCTCAACCCCAATCCCCAAAACAGAAGCAATACCGACAACAATCTCCTCATCTTGCGTTTGCCGATAAAGAGCAACAAGACAAGGCAAAGAAACGGTTTGTATCTTGTAATTATCGTTAAATTCTGCCCAAATTTGTAAGGCTTGCAGGTAATAACTTTTGGCTTGGCTCAATTCCCCAACTCCTTCCGCTACCATTCCCAACTCGTGCAGGGTTCCGGCTTGCTCATAGCGGGCGCTTTGCGTGCCTCCGGCAGCGCCATATTCAATGTAGATCTCAATAGCTTGCTGGTAGTAGCTTCGGGCTTGCTCCCATTCCCTCAATTCTGCCGCTACCACTCCCAAATTGTGCAGGGTGCTGGCTTGGGAGTAGCGATCGCCATATTCAATGCAGATCTCAATAGCCTGCTGGTAGTAGCTTCGTGCTTGCTTCCATTCCCTCAATTCTTGCGCTACGGCTCCCAACTGGTGCAGGGTGGTGGCAATAGCAAGTTGCTTTTCTCTTTCGTTTATAAACCTCAGTTGATCAAGACTGTGCAAGGATTTTTGATAGTTAGTTTTTGCTAATTCATACTGCTTTAACACTAGATAAGACGATGCTAGTCTATCAAATGCCATTGCCATCTCATTGCCTAGTTCCCCCTCTAAAAAATTTGCAGGGTAATTTTCCAATCGCTCACAGACATATTTTGCTAATTTTAGCCTATCTTGAGATTGATTTGTTGATTTGAAGTATTGTTCTAGACAGAAAAATATTCCGATGTCTTCTTGTTTGTCTAGGCACATCTCAAGAGCATTGTATAGATTTTCATAATCCTTCTGACAGAAAAATTTACCTTGAGCCTGTTCTTCTGGATTTCTGGATTCTAGCTGCTGCTTATAATGTCTTGATAATTCTAGATAGAGTTGTTTAAATCCTTCTTGTAAATCTTCATATAGAGAGTTACTTTCTTCTTTAAGTTTAGTTTTTAAGAAGAAGGATAAAACGGGTTGGGTATTGAGCAAGTGAGGATTTCTTGCATCAATTGGCGCAAGCAGTCCCCAACTAATGGCCTCTTGAATTGCCTGTCCAAACTGGTCGAAAGGATAATGACAAAAAGAGTCAAATTTTTGCAATTTTTTCGCATAGTAAGGGATAATATCTAAATATATAAACCCACTAAAAGGCGCTAAACAGAGTAACAACTTCTGCGCCTCCTCCGACAAATTACTGTGGGAATATTCCACACATTTGATGATATTATTAGTCTTATTCTCATCCCCCACATCAGCTAACTCCGCCAACTGTAACCCTTGCCAAATCTCCTCCGGTGACTGTCGCTTCAGATTCGCTAATACCACTTCCATCGCCAACGGATATCCCGCCAACAACTTCATCAAGCGCTTAAAATAATCATCCTTTTTAATCGCATTTTTCCGACTCTTCGCCTGACGTTCTAAAATTCTCTCCGCTAATTCAGTTCTCGACTCTTGGTCTAATCCTTGTAAGGGATAGATATTCTCCTTAAAAGTCCTGCGTTGCAGCCAAGTTTCCTCACTGCGAGAACCCAAAATCACCTTCGTTTTTCCCCCGACCAAATTCTTGAGAAATTCGGCGATTGCTTCCCTCTCATTCTCCGGTAAAGTATTCTGAATTGCTAACGGTTGTCCCGTCACCGACTCCAGATTATCTAAAATGAGAATATACGCCTCACTGCGGAGTTTTTGCTCTAGTTTCTTTACCCGCGCTTTCAGGTTCATCGCTTGGAAACTCGCCTGTTCAAAGCGATTATAAATTCCCTGACCGATTTCATGGACAATCTGTTCTAAAGTCCAAGCTTTTCTATCATAACCAAAATAGAAAATATGGGTCGCCCAGTTGGTTTTCTGCCACCATTCTCGTAGATAATTGAGTAAGGTAGTTTTTCCTGTCCCTCCCATTCCTTTGAGTAAAAGGATATTATGTTTCAGCAGCGCCTTTTCCATCTTGAGAATCTCCAAATCCCTTCCCACAAAGCCGTATTCTGGTAAAGGAAAGACATATTGATTGCCGATATGTTCCCAGTATTTTTCCTCCTCTTCTGGAGTAAATGGACGCAAATTGAGATTAATTTTACCGCGACAATAAATCACCGGTAATAACCAATCTTCTAAATCTATTCTCGTGTTATAATAGGCGCGGCGTTGCTTATTATTGAATAACTCTAACCGTCCTTTTCGCATCGCTTCCGTTAGGTCTTTTCCGTTCAATAATTGCTGATAAATTGGTTTCATCATCAACTTAGCTGCAGAAACCGTCACCGAATATCCCATCGCCACCACTGCTTGCATTCCCGCAGTCATCAAACGACTTCCTAAACTGGTTTCCCGATAGTCTTCTGATTCCTGGGAAATTTGCTTTGCTGACTGACAAGCATTGAGAATACAAATAGGGATATTTTTCCCAGTGAGTAAATTCGCTAATTCCGTCGCTTCTACCGGAGTCGCTTGACCTTTTTCTTCTCCTTCCAGAAACAGAAAAGCTTTTACTCCCTCATATTCTGCTAAATCCTCCAGTCCCCATCCCCTTTGATAGCGCCAAGAGTCCCCGTGAACCTGTCTTTGGTACTGTTCATATTCCATTAATCCGCCATGAACATCGAAATGAATAACATGATAGTATCCTTCTCCCTTCTCATCCAGATGTCTGGTTAGTGATTCATAAGTTCCGGGACGCAATATATCAATTTTTACCGGTATTTCACTACTATTTACCAGTTCTACCAAAGGACGGGAAATCGTGCGATAGTTAACATCAGATTCCTCATTAGGACGCGCAATCACCACCAGAAGATTGATAGTAGGATAAGTGGCCATTTGCACCGGGACAACTGTAGCCCCTCGACGCTGGCGGGAGATGATACAATCTATAGAAAAGGGACGCGGTAAATCAGGATCTTTCAGCGCTTCCCAATGTAAAGCTTGAAATTCTGGCGACTGACTTTCGATGATAATTTGCAGTTGACTTAACTGCTTTCGTAAGTCTCGATATTCCCCATAAGCATTTAAATTACTCTGGAAAACCTGTTTAAATAGGTTTTCGCCATAGTTTTGGACGCTGTTGGCGGCTTTTTGCGCTTTATCCGTGTCTAGCGTCGGAAATACTAACCATTCCTCAAAGTACCATTCTAGTTGTTTTTCTTCTTGGTTAGTAAAGGGGTCAGTAACCGTAATTGGGTAGCTGTTACCGCTATCAAAATTGAGAGTAGCAGTAAAGCCACCATCGTTAATTCCTTCTTCGCGGATGGTGAGGACTAACATAGAGATAAGTTTAGAATTGTTCTATTACAACTCTTCAGCAGTTTAACGGTATTATACTGGGAAAAACTTATTGCTTTTAGCCTATGGATGTTCGAGCGGCAGTTGCCCTAGAAGCGGGAAAACCCCTAACTATTGAAACGGTACAATTAGCAGCACCGCAAGCGGGGGAAGTGTTAGTAGAAATCAAAGCCACGGGAGTTTGTCACACCGATGCCTATACTCTCTCTGGGGCCGATCCTGAAGGCTTATTTCCCTCAATTTTAGGCCATGAAGGGGCCGGAATCGTGGTAGAAGTGGGAAAAGGTGTCACTAGCCTAAAAGTGGGGGATCATGTTATTCCCCTATACATTCCCGAATGTCGTCAGTGCGAGTACTGTCTCAGCTTTAAAACCAATCTCTGTCAAGCAATTCGTCTTACCCAAGGTCGGGGAGTAATGCCGGATGGAACCAGTCGTTTTTCCCTCGATGGTCAGCCGCTTTATCACTACATGGGAACCTCGACTTTTGCTAACTATACCGTACTGCCGGAGATTTCTCTAGCTAAGATTCGCCCCGATGCTCCCTTTGAAAAAGTCTGTTATATCGGCTGCGGAGTCACTACAGGTATCGGTGCGGTGATTAATACCGCTAAAGTGGAACCGGGGGCAAAAGTGGTGGTTTTTGGTCTGGGAGGTATCGGTTTAAACGTTATTCAAGGGGCCCGTTTGGTGGGAGCCGATATGATTGTCGGGGTCGATATCAATCCCCAGAAACAAGCTTTAGCGACCAAATTCGGGATGACTCATTTTGTTAATCCCCAAGAAATCGAGGGGGATTTAGTGGCCTATCTGGTGGATTTAACTAAGGGTGGGGCCGATTATAGTTTTGAGTGTATCGGCAATGTCCAGATTATGCGTCAAGCTTTGGAATGTTGCCATAAAGGTTGGGGTGTTGCCACTATTATCGGTGTAGCCGGGGCCGGCCAAGAAATTAGTACCCGTCCTTTTCAATTAGTCACCGGACGCGTCTGGAAAGGTACGGCTTTTGGTGGAGCGAGAGGCCGTACAGATGTACCAAAAATAGTCGATTGGTACATGGAGGGCAAGATTAACATTGATGATTTAATCACCCACGTTCTACCTCTGGCAAGGATTAACGAGGCCTTTGACCTGATGCGACAAGGGGATTCTATCCGCAGTGTGATTACATTTTGAACAGGGATAATGTTAAATTGGGTTAAGAAATACTTCACAAACTTTTAACTATATGTATGCGCCAGTTTCCAGGCTCTCTTTAACTTACTATAGAAGCGATCAATCTTTGTGTCCTCTGTGTCTGGAGTGGTTCCTTCCACTCCCAGTATTTACTCCGATTTTGTTAAGATATATTGCGGATACCCTGAACTTTAGTAAAGAGAGGAGCTAAATCACCTAGTATTGCGTCCTTTTCAGTAAGCAGTAACCAGTGACCAGTGAGAAGACATCAGGAAAGTGCTATTTAAAACTACTCACTTAGAACTCAAATCTGATAACTGATGACTGATGACTGATGGCTGATAACCGCCCTAATAACTTTTAAATTTTATAAGTATCTAAGCACAATTATTACACATCTAAGCCACTACTCCGTCAGACTTCTGATGTGAGGAAACAGTGAACTGAAAACTCAAATCCGATCCCTAATAGCTGTATCCCGTCTCCTGTCTCCTGTCTCGGAGTCTCCTGTCTCGACTAGGAAATTAATTTTGCACGACTACTTAACTTTAAGCAAATGCGTAATAGCGGACTCCTATCAAAAACCAAAGTCAAACTGAAACCGAAAAAACCGCTCACCTCGCCGACGCGGCCAGCGCCGAATAAATTACAGAATAAAATCAAAGATAAGGAGCGTCTAGTCGGTCGTCAGCGTCAGTCATGGCTAATTATGGGCTTAATTAGCCTTGTCCTGCTAGGAGGAGTCGGCTCACGATTGGCCTATTTACAACTGCAGCAAGGACAAATTAACCGAGAAAGGGCAGAAAATAACCGGATTCGCATTCTTCCCAAACCCCCAGTCCGGGGCAACTTATTCGATCGCAATGGCAAAGTTTTGGCCACGGCCCGCTTAACCCATGCGGCCTATATTTGGCCCAAATCCCAGCGTAATCCCGCCCAAAAACTCAATCTTGACCGTTTAGCCAGTATTTTAGGCATTCCCAGAAGCGACCTAGAAAAACGCATTAACGAAGCGGACGAAAACCCCTCCACCCTGATCCGCATCGCTAGGGGTTTAACTCCAGGCCAAATTATCGCCCTAGAGGAATACAAAGACGAATTAACCGGCATTGAAGTGGACGTGGAATCAGTGCGCTACTATCCCAATGGTAAAGTCGGGGCGCATATTCTCGGTTATACGGGGGAACTAACCCCGGAGGAATATCAAGCCAAAAGACCCCAGGGCTACCGATTGGGAGATGTCGTCGGTAAAATGGGTGTAGAAGCCGCCTACGAGTCAAAATTGCGGGGAGAATGGGGAGGAATGCAGTTAGAGGTCAACGGATCGGGACAAGTAATCCAAATTCTCGGCCAAAAAATTGCTAAACCGGGGCAAGATGTCACCCTGACACTAGATTTAAAACTCCAAAAAGCCGCCGAGGCCGCTTTAGGAAAACGCAAAGGTGCGATCGTGGCGATCGATCCCCGGGATGGTTCCGTGCGGGCCATGGTCAGTTATCCTAGTTTTGATCCTAATGTTTTCTCGGCCCCAATTACCACCGCCACTTGGAAAAAACTACAAGCGGAGGGCAACCCGTTTGTTAACCGCGCTCTCCAAGGATTCCCCCCCGCTTCCACCTTTAAAGTCGTCACTGCCACTGCCGGCATGGAATCGGGTAAATTTCCCCCCAATACGGTCTTAAATACCTTTGCCGCCCTTTATGTGGGGGGGACAGCTTTTGGAGAATGGAATCACGCCGGTTTTGGTCCGATCGGTTTTGTCCGGGCCATGGCCATGAGTAGTAACACTTTTCACGGTCAAATTGGTCGCGGAGTGGGGGGGCCGGCTTTAATTGCCATGGCTCGGCGCTACGGTTTCGGTCAGAAAACCGGGATAGAATTAGCGGAAGAAACTCCGGGGTTAATTGCCGATCGCGATTGGAAACTGCGTAATTTTAAAAACTGGGATTGGTCCGTAGGGGATACGATTAATATGTCGATCGGTCAAGGATTTACCCTAGCGACTCCCCTACAGGTAGCTGTGATGTTTGCTGTCCCCGCTAACGGTGGTTTTTTGGTGAAACCGCACCTTTTACAGGATGCCCGCGATGTTAAGGAATGGCGAAAATCTTTGAACATGAAACCTAGCACCCTAGACACCCTGAGAAAGTCCCTGAGAGCCGTGGTAGCGGAAGGAACGGGGCGGGCCCTATCGGACCCCGCTTTACCGCCTGTAGCGGGCAAAAGCGGCACGGCAGAAGCACCTCCGGGGAAGTCCCACGCTTGGTTTGGAGCTTTCGCACCCTTTAATAAGCCCGAAATTGTCGTGGTCGCCTTTGCGGAACATTCCGGCGGTGGTGGTGGTAAAGTGGCCGCACCTATGGTACGTCAGGTAATGGAGGCTTATTTTAATGTGAAGCCGAAAGAAGAAAAACCCCGGCCGAAGCCTTAGAGACCTGTGGCGGTAAGTGGCACACAGCGTACGGTAATTCCCGTGGCCGTGGCCATTTTTTGCGCCCAAATTGCCAATATTTCAGCGTTTACGGGTTTGAGAATTTGCATTCCGTCGGCAGCGGTGAGGGGATTATTACCGCGGGTTTCTAATTGTCTTTGTCTGGCCCGGGGACGGGTCGGGGTGTTAAGCTGAATTTCATCCGGTTGTAGCTGTTGCATCAAATCGATATACTGGTCTTGCTCTTGGGGCGACCAAGAGGACAGCACCATGGTTTGAATTGCTAGTTTTCCCGACCATTCTTGGCGAAATTGTCTTAATCCCGACCAACAACTCTGCCAATCCAGGCCGGGGACTGGACGGTTAACCCGTCGCCATTGGGACTCGGAAACAGCATCGATTTTAGCGGCGACGATATCAGCTTTGCTCAAGTCTTGACGCACTTGGGCATCTCCCAAAAGGGTACTATTGGTTAAGACCGCCACCGGCCGCCTGGTCATTTCCTTGACGGTAGCCAGTATTTCCCCTAAATTGAGGGCGAGGGTGGGTTCCCCGCTACCACTGAGAGTGACTATATCCACGTCCCAAGGAGCAAAAGCCCTTAAATCCCTGCTAATTTGTTCGCTGGTGATAAAAATTTTTCGTTGCTCGGTTTTTTGCTCAATTTCTCCTAACTGACAGTAGGCACAGTTAAAGGAACAGGTGGAAACTAAACCAATCGGATCAATGCCCAGAGAGCTGCCGAAGCGCCAAGAGGCAACCGGACCATATACGGAGCAGAAATAATCCTGGCGAGCAGTCATCGAACCTACCCAAAAAATACGGAGAGGGAGGGATTCGAACCCTCGGTACGGTCTTACGATTCGTACAACAGATTAGCAATCTGCCGCATTCGACCACTCTGCCACCTCTCCAAGATGACATTATTTTACTCTAACATGAAAGGCCGATTTTTGGCAAGTAATTTTTGGGCAGTTAATCCCCTAAACGACCATCCTCCATATTGACAATGCGATCGGCGATGTCGAGAATCCGGTTATCGTGGGTGACAAGTAAAATCGTGCAACCTTGTTCTTTTGCCAATTTCTGCATGATTTCCACCACATCGCGCCCGGATTGTTTATCTAAGGCCGCGGTCGGTTCATCGGCGAGGACTAATTTGGGATGACTGACGAGGGCGCGAGCGATCGCAACCCGTTGTTTTTGTCCCCCTGATAGATCGTGGGGATAATAATCAACGCGGTTGCCTAAACCCACTGACTCCAGAATTGCCGCCGCTTTTTGATCGAGATCTTGTTCTAAAAACTCCTCGTGCAGTTCCAAAGACATCCTAACGTTTTGTTTCGCTGTGAGGAATTTTAGTAAATTATGTGCTTGAAAAATATAGCCAATTTGTCGGCGAATTTTCAGCATTTTGCCCTTACCAATTCCTAACATTTCTTGGCCGAGAATTTTTAAACTGCCCGCTTGTGCCGATCGCAAACCTCCCATTAAACTCAATAAAGTAGTTTTCCCCGATCCCGAAGGACCAGTCATAATCACTACTTCCCCCGCTTTAATTTCCAGATCGATATCGTATAAAACCTGTTTTCTTAATTCCCCCGTGCCAAAATAGTGATTTAAGCCTTTAATGGCAATTACGGGTTCATTAGGGCTAAAATCGACTAATTCTCGCTCTTGTTGAAAAATCTGCATTATTTCACCCTTGATAGCTTAAAAAATATCGGCTGGATCTGCTGTCCTTAATTTGCCCATAGCGACAATTCCAGAGGCAATACACATAATAATTGTTAGGATTAAAACTTCGATCGCCCTAGCGGTAGTCATCACTATGGGTAGAAGTGTAGCGGAGGAAGCGAGATTATAAACACCGAGAGAGACGATAAACCCCGGTATATACCCCAAAACCGCTAGTAATAAAGCCTCTTGCATCAAAACCCCGACTAAATACCAATCACCGTAACCCATAGCTTTTAGGGTAGCGTATTCGGGTAAGTGATCGGTGACATCGGAATAGAGAATCTGATAGACAATGACGATACCGACGATAAAACCGACTACTGTACCTAAACCAAAGATAAAACCAATCGCTGTACCATTTGCCCAATAGGTTTTTTCCCTTTCAGCAAATTCTTTTAAAGTAAGGACTATTACTTCATTTTTAGGGAAAAGTGCCTGTAAATTGACCTTAAATGCCTCGATATTTGCCCCCGGTTGCAGTTTCACCAGTCCTATATCGATTTCGTGGGGTTGACGTTCGGGAAATAGCCTTAAAAAGGTAGAATCACTGGTAATGACGTTACTATCGGCAGCAAAGGAGGCACCAAGGGTAAAAATTCCCGCTACCTGTACCTCTTTTTTATTTAACTGAACTGTCAAATCGGGGTTTTTCTGGAGTAAATCGGCAATTGGACCGAATTCTGGTCTTCCTGCTTGATCGTATAAGACGCGATTTAACATCTTTAGATCACTGGATTTTTGATTGACTTCTGGGAGGGTAAAAACCCGTTGACTGGGATCAAAACCAAAGACTAAAGTAGTTCTTTCTAGGGCAGTTTCGGGATTGCGCCACTGGGCCGAAGCAATATAAACTGAGGCTAAGGATTGAATACCCTCGACTCTTTTAGCTTGGTACAAGCGATCGCGTGAGAAACTTTTTACCGCAAAGAGGGTATCGAATTGGGGATTAATCAGGACTAAATCCGCATCGAGAACATAATGGGGTTTAACGGAAGCATCAAATAAGGCATCCCGAAACCCCAACTGTGTAAAAATTAGGAAGTCAGCAAAAGCAATCCCGGCAATAGCTACAATCAAACGGGTTTTCTCTCGCGTCACCTGTAACCAAGATAGGGGCGTTTTTTTGAATAGATGGGTTAGTTTCATGGAAAACCTACTCATTGATAGCTACAGTTACTTGGGAATTGGTTAAACCTGCCACTTTTTCACTGTTTTCGCGATCTAAGGCAATACGGACAGAGATAACTTTGCGATCAAAGTTTTCTCCTGGTTGATTGCTGAAGATATTTTGTTGGTCAACTTTTAAAGCAATTAAGCGCACTTTTCCGCTAACTTCGCCCGTAAACGCCGATCCGGTAATCGTGGCAGTTTGTCCCTCGCGAATTTTCCCGATATCGCTTTGATAGATTTCGGCAATTACTTCCATGCGCTCGGTTTCAGCGAGGTCAACAATTCCTTGATCGCTGATTTGTTCCCCGATACGGGTATTGACTTTAATCACTTTGCCGGTAATTGGCGATCGAATATAAGCCTGATTTAACTCAGTTTGAGCCTTTTTAACGGCAACTAGGGCAGCATTTACCTCCGCTTGGGCTGCCTGTACATCGACTCCCCGCACTTCCGAGACTTGATTTAAAGTGGATCTGGCCTCTTTGATCTGCTGTTGACCGGTGGATTCAATCCGGGCTAGGGTAGTCTTGGCTTCTTGTATCTGTTGTTTACCGGTGCTTTCAATTCTCTCTAGGGTAACTTTTGCTTCTGTTAGTTGTTGATTACTGGTTTCTAAATTTAGTCTTTTACTATCAAAACTAGAGGCGGAAATTGCCCCTTCTTGATAGAGTTTTTCGTAGCGATCGAATTCAGCTTTGGCATTGCGATATTCTGCTTCTAATTTGCCAATTGTCGCTTTTTGGGCAGCCCTATCCCCTTCTAATTGCGCTGTTAATCTTTGGATAGTTGTCCGTTGGTTTGCTTGATCCCCTACCCATTGTGCTTCGATTTTTCGCACGTTAGCGGCATTAGCATCGATTTCGCCGACTTTTGCCCCAGCTTTCACCTGTTCTAGCTTGGATGCGGCTACTTTCACCTGTTCTTGTGCCTGTCGCAGGTTATCCTCTAATCTTTCCTGACTTTCGAGAATGGCGATTATTTGTCCCGTTTTGACGCTATCTCCTTCATCGACTAATAATTGTATGACTCGATCGGAATCAAGCAACATCGGGGCAGATATGCTGATAATTTCTGTCCTCGGTTCAATTCTGCCTAAAGCGGTGATTTTTTGCGGTGCGGGCGGCGCAACTACAGGGGTTTTGGTTTCGGGTTTGGGGGCGACTTGGGAAAGACTATAAAAGGTGGTTATTCCTAATAATCCTGTGCCTAATACTATTAACCCGATTATTAACTTTTGATTTGGTTTCACAAAAGTTTTACCTTTCATAATTTTTTAGTTAATAAGTAATTGTTGGTGGTTAACAGTTTTTCTGCAAATAAGTAGTAATAATTTTACCTAATAATTCCATTTGTTCATCGATCACAATCTGTTCATTGCACCACAGGCGCTCTAATATCAGTCCATTAATAACGCTGACAACTAACCAAGCTACACTCGGATCGCTAATACCTAAAATCTCGATTACTGCCTGATGATAGCGGCGATCAACGCGCTCAAAAAATTGACTACGACGCAGTTCTTCTCGTCCTTGGTATTGAGAATAATCAATCCATAAGAATAATTGCTTGATGCAGGAATCCTCGCGATTAGTCATAAATTTTCCGAGAATTTTTAGCTTTTCTATCAGGGTTTTTCCTCGATCGATCTCGGCTTTAGCTAATAAAACATCCTCTCGGCACATCTCCTCGACTAATTGCTCGAAAAGTGCCGCTTTACTGGGAAAGTAGTGGTATAGCGTTCCCGTGGACACTCCCAATCCTTGCGCTAATTCTCTCGTCGTCATGTTAGCATAGCCTTTCTCGGCAAAGAGTTCGGCACTTTTTAAGAGGAGTTCTTTTCGGTATTGTTCTACGTCTACTATCTTAGGCATAAATTTAATATCGAACGTTCGTTATATTTTAGCTTAACATTACTATAAATGGGGAAATCGGTCGTCCCTTTGCCTGTATGCTAGAAGAAGGGGATAATTCGTTATTGAGCGAGCTTTTTCGCAAGGATTGACAGTATGGGTAATATTCACGAGCAGTTATTAGAGGAATTAGCCGAAGTGGAGTGGAGTGACTTAATCCCCCATGCTCAAAGGGATGCGCTGATCGTGGTTTCCGATTCCCTCAATTTAATCGAAGTGGCAGAAGCGATCGCCAGTGATCAGGTTGCTCAAGTGCAGAATTGGATCGGGGAAAAACTACTAGAAAAACCGACACAGGAGCAATTAAGCGATTGGAATTCCCATCCCGATAACCTTTTTAATACACTAATCGTGCAACCTTTTGTGTTAATTCAGAGCATAGCTTAGATAAAACCAAACCCCCCAATCTTGTGGGATTGAGGGGTAGGAAAGAATAATCCTGGCATCGAGCTATTGTCCCGGTCGGCAACCCGACAAGTATCTTGGCCACGGTGAAGTTTCACAACCGAGTTCGGGATGGAATCGGAGTG
>NZ_JADBSZ010000072.1:0-5665 GCF_020246425.1 Microcystis sp. M079S1 | reverse complement strand
GGGATCGGGGGGAAAATTCCGGGACTTTTTCCCTGAAAATTAGGTAGTTGACCACCTGAAAATCGATAAAACCCCACACCCCACACCCCACACCCCACACCCTGCCACCACCGAAAAGCTTTTTGCCGCAAACCCTAATTAATCTTTTCAATCACCGCTTGTCCTAGTTGAATCAACTCAAAACCGATAAAAAGGCTTAAAATCACGGTGACAGCCTGATTAAGCAGGGGTATATTGCCTTTGCCTAGAGCAGAAGCGACGAATTTGACCACAACTAAAACGAGAGCGCTAACAACGGCGATTTTGACGGCTATCATAGATTAATTTTTCCTCACGGTTAACCGAAGTATACTATTTCTACACTTTTTCTTGCCAGTTTCATCTTCGGCTTGATACAAAATGTAGCATTTTGGTGGAGAGCGCTCCTGTCATTGCCAAAAATGCACGGGTTTTTGTTAAGAATTGTAAAATGTAGTTAGATTTATCTACTCAGAAGGGGATTTATGTCTAACCGAGAATCGATTTTTCCGTTCCCTCAAAAACCAGCATATTCCTCCGTATTCAAGTCGATTTTAGCGATAATATCAGTTATTTTAATTATGTTAGCAGTGATCGGCGGGCTCATGATGGTCAGTTTATCATTATGTTGGCCAGAACACAATATTTATCGATTAATCCTTGGCTTAGTAGAAGATTTTTTTAATCCATTTGCTTGGATCAAAGTTCCCACGGTTGCTCATAGCTATCAATTATTATTACCCACGGTTATCCTGCTAATTTTTACGCAGTTAATCATTTTCTTGTCTCCGCGTCCGCAAGTTTGGTCAAGATTAGTCATTATTTCTATCACTCTAGCTATCACCCTGCGCTATCTACTCTGGAGAATTCTGGCCACCTTAAATCTTTCCACCCCTCTCAATGGCTTTTTTAGTTTACTACTTTTAGTCCTTGAGATGATGGTTTTAAGTAGTAGCATGATTCAGTTAGTTTTAGTCTTAACCACAAAAGATAGACGCAAAGAAGCTGATTTTTATAGCCAAGCGGTGATCGATAAACAGTATTTGCCCACGGTAGATATCCTGATTCCCACCTATAACGAGCCAGCCTTCATCCTAAAAAGAACTATTATCGGTTGTCAAGCCCTTAATTATCCTCATAAAAATATTTATATTCTCGATGATACCCAGAGATCAGAAATTCATGAATTGGCAGAAAAATTAAATTGTCATTATCTGACTCGTGAGGATAGAAAAAACGCTAAAGCAGGCAATTTAAACCATGCTCTCAGACAAACTCAAGGGGAATTAGTGGTAGTTTTTGACGCAGATTTTATCCCTTGTAGTAACTTTTTAGAAAGAACTGTTGGCTGGTTTCAAAACTCCAAAATTGCCCTAGTGCAAACGCCCCAAAGCTTTTATAATGCCGATCCTATCGCCCATAACTTAGGTTTAGAAAATATCGTTACTCCCGACGAAGAATTATTTTATCGTCATATCCAACCAGCTAAAGATGGGGTGGGTAGTCCTGTCTGTGCTGGCACTTCTTTTATTGTCAGAAGAAAAGCATTAGAAGAAGTGGACTACTTCAATACAGAATCTATTAGTGAAGACTATTTCACTGGGATTGCTATCTCTGCCAAAGGTTATGAAGTTATTTACTTAAATGAAAAACTCAGCGCTGGTTTATCTGCCGAAAGTTTATCAGCTTATTTACGGCAAAGATTGCGCTGGGCAAGGGGAACTTTACAGGCCTTTTTTATCAAAGCTAATCCCCTGAAAATTGCGGGACTAACCCTACCCCAAAGATTGGCACACTTAGAAGGACTTTTATCTTGGTTTTCTCCCTTAGCTCGTTTATTTTCTCTGCTTATTCTTCTACTTTATACCTTTGGATATATCGTACCTTTTAACATTACCATCGGTGAGACAATCTATATCTTTTTACCCTACATGATGCTGCAGTTAGCCACTTATCACTGGTTAAATTCTCGCTCGCGCTCCATTATTTTTTCTGAGGTACTATCGATGATTATTTGTGTACCTACAGCCCTAACAGTTCTCCATGTTCTTTGGAAACCCTTTGACAAAGGATTTCAGGTGACACCGAAGGGAATTGCTCGCCAAAATTATCAATATAATTGGCGTTTATCCTACCCATTGCTCTTTTTTCTCACGATTACTTTAATTAGTATTTTCTTTAATTTACGCCATCACAATTATCAAGCAAGTCCCCTAAATTTTGGCTTGATTTTGGCTATATATAATGTGGTTATTATCATGACTGCTTTAGTGGCTTTATTGGAAGCTCCCCTCGCCCTAGAAACTCAATACCAATTGCTGGAATATCCTGTTAACTTGATAACAGAAGCGAATATAATTATACAGGGCAATCTGAAAAAACTTTCGGAAATAGGAGCAGAAATTAATCTGAGGGAACCCATCTACTCAGAAAAATTACTCCTAGATATTTTAGGCGAAGACTTGCGCTTATCTGCTCATATAGTCAATCTAGAAAAACGAGGAAAAATCTGGCAAGCAACCCTTAAATTACAGCCACTTCCCCTATCAGAGCAGAGAAAACTAATTACTTTTCTATTCTGTCGTCCCCAGCGCTGGCCAGTGAAAAATACGGTGGGAGAATTACAATCCCTTTGGTTGTTAATTATCAGCTTTTTTCGGGGGATAGGCTTGATTTGTCGGGCAATTCTGAATCGAAAAACAGCCCTTTAGTTCAGTCAAAAATCGAAAATACTTATCGAAAAATTAATGACTGATTATCGTATCAACTGGCTTTTGTCTGTGATTTTACTCACATGGCTATTCCTGTATTATCACAGTTGTCACTTGAGCAAAACTTCACAGTATTATAATAGAAGTAACCATTCTTAGATGAACTGGCTTATGAACAATCGTTTATGTCTTCACCTGATGGCTAATAAGGAAAAAGGGTTTGCCTTGCCTCTTGCCGTGTTAATTGGACTTATCCTGATGGTGACAGGAATGACTATGATCATGCGCGCCCAAGGGGACCAATCGAAAGTAATTGCCCAAAAAGCCCGGGCTGATAGTTTAACAAGTTCCGAAGTTGGGGTGGCTCGCGTGCAGGATTTACTCAATAGCGTTCGAGTTATGGCGAAGTTTGATAGTAATAGTAATTGTACTACTGACGGCTGTTGGCAGAACGCCGAAGTGGTTACTAATCCCAGTACCGATTTACGAAAAGATTTAAAAAAATTATACACTGCCACCGCCTGTAGTAATCCCGGCGATCCCAACGCTGCTGCTACCTTGGAAGAAAGAATCGATGAATTAAACGATTTGAGCGCAAATGAATGGATTGCTCTCGGTAATAATCGTTATTATCGCATGGTTCAATACAATTTTACCGCAAGCATTGACGCCGATCGCCTGGGTTTGGGAGTTCTCACTCTCGAAGGACGTTCTCGCACCAGTGCCGAAACAGACCTAACTCAAACTGGTCTCGATATAGATAGTGACGATAATGCCGCCTCTCGTAACCGCGTGGTGGTAAGTATCCCTATTCTTCCTTCTCTTCCCCTCGCATTCGCTCGCACCACGGTCCCCGCTTTGTGGATAAGGGAGGGAGCCACGGAAAATGCGGGTCAAACTGGCCAGATTACGGTCGGCAGTGCGGATTATTCCGGCGGTGCTCAGTTTCAGGGGGATGTGGTGATGAGCGACACCACGACATTTGACGAGCCGACGGCAACTTTGCAACCAGAGCTAGAATGTTTTATTAGCACGGACAAAATTGAACAGCCCACAACCCCACTCAATACCCCCTACGAAGCGCAATTTGTCGATGTGCCTTTCCCCAGTTTACCGCCGATTCCCACCAGCATTCCCCCTGGTCAGGAAAATATGGTACTTACCAGTTCTGGAACTTTTCCCAGACCGGAAGACCCATTACCTCCTAGCGGAGTGTACGAGTACACCGTTGATTATATCGACTTGAGTGATGACGAGGAGATTACCATTAATCCGGGGCCGGGGCAACAGGTAGTTTTCTATGTTAAAGGTAATATTAACGGTGCCATCAGACACAACTGCGATGGTGAGGCGGGCTGTGGACCGGGCAATCTACAAATTTACGCCTATAACTTATCAGGTTCCGACGATCCGCAAATTTGTCTGAGAGGAGACGAAGAACTAGAAGCGTTTATCTTTGCTCCTGCCTATTCCCTCGGTAAAACCGGTACTGGTGATTTCTTCGGTGCTGCCTGGGGTAGAAAGTGGGGCAAAATTCCAGGCTGTGTCTCACCTGACGATGATGTTGCTGTGACTCAAAGGGTAGAATGGACTGACTTAATCCAAGACCTGAGGCCCAATCCCTTAAACACTTTGCCCCAACTTGGTCAGATTGCCAATTGGTGTGAGGAACCCATAGATACCCCCCTGGATGAATCTGATTGTGATTGATTTCCCGACTGCTTCACCCTCTCCCAGTCCCAGTCCCTAAAAAACTTGAATAGAGAAGGGGTGGATTCAGTCCATCCTTTTTTTAACTTATCGGGTTGGTGGGGGGGGTTTGGGATTTCGGTTCAGGACAGGTTTTATTGGCGAAATCACAGCGATAAATTGCCGGTTTTTGCCAACTGAGGGGAATTTCCAGCAAATCCCTCGAACCGGTCATGGCTTGTCCCAGAAAGAGAGCCAGAGCAATACAATTGAGAATTGTATGGGCGATGCGCCAACGATGGGAGCGGTCTTTATAGATATCTTCGACAATTGCCAGAGAGAAAATCATCAGTAATGATGCCGCCATGCCGATATAGTAGTGAGACCAGTACCATTGGGACGAGAGTCGCCAGACCCCATCCTGAGCACCGATAATAATTAAACCCATGCCAGTCAGGGTGGCAAAAATTCCGCGCCAGAGAGCTTGTCTAGCGCGGTAGAGACAGACCAAAGAGGCAATGGTGACAAAAAACATCAAAATCACAAAAATGACCTGAAAGGAGTCTAATTTTCCGTCTTTTTGTTGATCGACAAAACCATTAAAACCGTAAACGACCGAGTAAGCTAGTGCTAAAAGGTTAACCCCTACCACTGTACCCGTTAACCAGCGGCCTAAGCGTAGATGTTCTGGCCCGACTACTGGGGGAATTTTACTTTTATTTCCCGCGGCCGTTTCTAAGCGACGTTGACGGGTTTGCCAAGCAAAGTTAACTACGAGGCCGATAATGGGGAAAACGACCACTATCGCTAGGACAGGATGAATGAGAGCCAGAAAATCGACGAATTGCATATAAGTAGGGTTTGCTGAAAAAGTTTGTTCGTGGGTTTAGGAGTCAGGAGTCAGGATTCAGGAGTCAGGAGTCAGTAGCCGGTCGTTTCAGGCTTTGTTGCCCTCTTTTTTGTACTAATTTATCTACTATAAGAAGGATAATGCCAGGTTTTTGAAGGTTCCAATCCTATTTTCTGGCACTGGCGTCGGATTTTAACAGGTCAAAAGCTTTATTTTAAAAGGGTTTTACCATTATTCAGCAAACCCTAAATAAGTACCTAATGGGACTTAGGCGTTTTCGGTCAGCAAAAAAGGCTCAAACCATTACGGGACAAAGGGTTAACCTCGATTGATGATTTTCCTTGATATATCTGGGTTTCAGCGATTTTGGGCTTCTCGAAGTAAATCCCAAGCGGGG
>NZ_JADBSZ010000071.1:0-8648 GCF_020246425.1 Microcystis sp. M079S1 | reverse complement strand
AATTAAAGCAGCTCTAAAGAGTTTTGAGTTAAAAGTTAAACTTCAAGTTTTCATTCAGGACAAATGTACTGATTAACTAATTTTTTGGGGAAAATTAGTTAACCCATCATTATAACATATAATTAATTTGCAAGAGTTCTACTGATGTTCTTTCCAGATTTGCTCCTAAATCGGCTATAGTAGCCGCAGCGTCCGCCATAGCCCTGATCGTTGAGGCAATTTCCGAGGGCGTGGGGCTTTCATTGACTATGGGAGAGCTAGGTGGACTGCTAGACGCAGTAACGGGCAGTTCTGGATGTTCCGAAGGGTTAGGCATATCGGAAGAAGATGGATTTGTCATTGAAATTTCCTCTTAAAAAAAGTAAAAGTTTAGGGGACGTTCCGAGGTTTTAGTCCTCGATCTTGCGGACATCTAACAAAAGTAACTTTTGATAGATTATCTACAATTCTTTGTATTCCTTCTGGCACTGTAGTTCGACGCATTTTAAGTTGAATCGAAAGATGAGTGGAACGGTTGCTACGTCGTATTTTTGCGGATGTAGGGAGTAAATATAGTTCTGATTTTCCTGAATTTGCTTGAAATTCTGCTATTTGAGCGCAACAAGATATCTTAAAATTTTCAACACCCAATAGCGTGACGGGTACAATAGCGGGTTTGGGTAAAGATACTACCCGGTCGCTATCTCCGATGCAGTATGGCATCTGAATTTCAAAGTTATGTGGCGTGTAAGTACCGTCGGGTTCTTCGCTAAATGAAGATTTTAAAAAAAGCCTGATATTTTCAAGCGTCAAAGCTTTAGAGGTTAAAAGACAGGTGCGAATTAAAATCTCGATCATGGTATCCTCGTCGTTAAAGCATCATTTATTCGTGCGACACCTTCTGGCGGAGTGCCCATTTTGTAACGGACTGAGATACGTGCTGGCATACCCGCATATCCACTGTCACTACGACTAAGTCGGAGAGCTAGTCGTCCTTGCTCATTAGTATTTGGTGTAGCATATTCGGTCAAAATACATTCAAAATCAAGGGTTACTTCGTCAATAAGCAGCGAATTGTGTGGAATAAGACTAGCTATCGGCACATGAAGGGGAAATGTAAAATCATCTTCACGGCCAGAATTGGAGAAGTTAGCAATATTCAGAGGTATAGTCTTAGGGTTTAATCCAGAATTTTTTGTATCGCTATTGGTAGAATCCTCCTCAAAATACTCCTTTAAGGTTTCGATGTGTTGAGAGAGTCCAGCCTCATGGGTCTTGAGCAGAGCGTTCTGAATAGCAATGAATAATTCATCTAACCAAATTAAACCTTTTTTGAGAGGTTGTGTGCTGTTGTCATTTTCTTTTCTAAAAAGCTGCATGATTTATACTCCCAATACGTTGTACAAGCGTTTGTAGCAACTTGATCGACTCTTCATTTTTTTCATAGTCAGCCTTTAGACGAGCATTGCAATGCGCACATTTGATCTCATTGGAGCTTAATATGTCATATATTGTTACGTTAATTTTTTCACCGCACATACATGGAATAAGAAGCGAGCCAAAAAGGTTTTCAGAATTGTCAAATTTTGAATTTGGAATTGCTGCCATAACTTACCTACAGATCAAAAAGCATTTTGAATTTTAAACATTTTGGACTATTTTTAAGCTAAAGTTAATGAAATTTACCATATTGAACAATTTAGCAAAAATACTTCCGCAAAACAACCAAAGTTTACCAACTTAAGGAAAAAATTCGTAAAATCCCCCAAATCCCTACCCCGCCTAAATTCCAGCCCCTCCACCCTCCCGCAAAAATCCTTAACTTGGGAAAAATCCCCAACTTTACCAACTTAAGCCCAAGCCTTGTCAAAATATCCTGACAATCTCCCCACTCTCCCAACCCCAAACTTCTACTTCATACCCAAGACCACAAAAACCGAGATGGAAATATCCCACTTTTGTCATCTGGACAGGCTAGAGAGCTTACCCCACAGTAAAAATGAGTAGCGCATCTTGCCTGAGCAAACTTGGGACGATCCCACAGCGACGAACCTATAATGAAAAAAAGCCAAGCCTTAACAACCATGAAATTAACCCTAAAACCCGAACACTAAAAGCTGATCGAAGCCAAACTAAATACAGGAGGTTATGCCAATCCAGATGAAATCATTGCCGAAGCCTTGCAATTACTGAGTAAATGCGATCGCTATCAACAATGGGCAATCGAGTTTGATCCCCCTAAATCCCCCGTTCGGCTGATCTCACGGCCGAAGCCTTAAAAAAGGGGACTTTCTTGAAGAGGCGAAGGAATTGATGGAGAAACCGCGATACAATCAGCGATCGCCCGATAAATCTCTATAATATTCTATAATATCGAGTATTCCCCCATCCCAAACCAGCCATGACAGCCAAAGAACAACTCCTACAGGAAATCGAAACCGCCTCCGATGAAACCATTGACCAACTCCTCAACTTCCTCCATCAAACCCAAACCACCAAACCGAAACAACCCTTTTGGCAATTTATCGAAGAACTCACCGCCGATATTCCCCCAGAAGTCTTAGAAACCCTACCCACCGATGGAGCCGAACAACACGATCATTATCTTTATGGCACACCAAAACAATAACAATGAAACTCATCTTTGCTGATACTTTTTATTGGATTGCCTTGATTAATCCCAGGGATAACTGGCACTTTATTGCCTTAAATTATGCCCAAAAATATACAGATGATTATCTAATAACTACCGATGGCATTGTAGATGAAACACTCAATTATTTTGCAACTAAAGGTGCGATTATGCGTCGAAAAGCTCTTGCGACCTACTTTCAAATCCGTCAAGAGCCGAACATGGAAATTATTTCTTATACGCCTCAACTCAGACAAGCTGGAATTCAACTATTTGATGAACGTCCTGATAAGGGCTATAGCCTGACAGACTGCATTTCTATGATTGTGATGAAACAAAGGAGAATTGCAGAAGTATTAACCCATGACAAACACTTCACCCAAGAAAACTTTCGGATTTTGTTCCAAGATTCTAATTTTAATAATCTTACTTAGAATTTGATTGCTTAGAGCAGTATTTCATTATTGATCTCCACAGAATCGGGCATCGTCGGGAAATTTATGAGGCATAGCGGCGATCGCCTAACCCTAACTTTCAAGAACAATATAGACTCTTTTCTGCCGAACCTCTTAAATTCAGACTAAACTAGACTATCACTGCAATATCATAGACTTAGTTAAGAAAATTGTTAGAGAACCTTAACCATGCTCAAACATTATGACGTGACCATCGAAGGCGATCATATCCAATGGCTAGGGGAAAAGCCCAAAGCACAGACCCTCCGCGCCATCCTTATCATTGAAGAAGAACCATCTCCCACAACCCAGGTAAAACGAACGACCCCTGCTCATTTAATCGGTAAAGGCAAAACCTTAGGGGATATTGTCAGTCCTATTGTGGATCAAGAGGATTGGGAATGTAAAACTTCCGCCCCTTCCCCGCAAACTAACAAACCGATTTGGGAAATCGCCGATGAAATAATCGCCACCATCCCTGAAGAATCCTTTGACCAGATCCCCACCGATGCGGCGGCCAACTTGGATTACTATCTTTATGGCAATTCTCCTCAAGAATAATGCAGACCCTCTTCGCCGACACATTTTATTGGGTTGCCTTGATTCATGCTAAAGATCAATGGCATAGACAAGTGCGAGCTTTTAGTACGTTAATTCAAGATTATTCTTTAATTACAACCGATTTAGTCTTGGTGGAATATCTCAACTTTTTTGCCAAATTTGATCAACCCATGAAACAAGGTGTCGTCAATTTCTATCGCCAAATCCGAACCTCTCCAAATCTGCAAATTATTAGCGTTGATTCCTATTTAATTCAATCAGGTGTAGAACTTTATGCCAACCGTCTAGATAAAGGCTATAGCCTCACAGATTGCATCTCTATGATTGTAATGAAACAAAGAGGCATTATAGAAGTCTTAACCCATGACAAACACTTCACCCAAGAGAACTTTCGGATTTTGTTCAAAGATTCTAATTTTAATAATCTTACTTAGAATTTGATTGCTTAGAGCAGTATTTCATTATTGATCTCCACAAAATCGGGCATCGTCAGGAAATTTATCAAGCATAACGGTGATCGCTATAATAGCGAATATCTCCCGTCCCCAAAACTCCCTACTCCCTTGACCAGCAATGAAAAGCGTCACCTCAAGTAAATTACAAAATAACCTAGACCAACTGCTCGATGAAATCCTCAACACAGGAAAACCCCTAGAAATTGAGCGCAACGGCAAACGATTAATCATTAGTCCCGTTGAAACCGTAGATAAATTACAAAAATTAATCTATCGTCCTCAAGCCATTATTGGCGATCCCGATGATCTTGTACAAATCAGTTGGGAACAGGAGACAAACCTTGATTTACCTTGATACTCATATTGTTGTCTGGCTTTATGCAGGACTAACTGCTAAATTAAGCGATTGCGCCAAACATCTAATTAACGAGAATTAACTCTATATTTCGCCGATAGTAAGGCTAGAGTTACAATATTTATACGAAATTGGGCGAATTACTGAAAAATCAGACGACATTGTTCTAGAATTAGTAAGTTGCCTTGATTTAAAGGTATGTAAAAAAGATTTTAATTTAATTATCAATCAGTCTGTCATTATTAACTGGACTCGTGATCCCTTTGATCGCTTAATTGTTAGTAACGCTTCAGTAGATAAACATATTTTACTAACCAAAGATTATCACATTTTAAATCATTATGAAAATGCCGTATGGGATTAATCACAATCTATGGGAAATTGATGAAGCATAACGGCGATCGCCCCATTCAATCGCTAAATAACGATAGACTCCCATCGGTTAAGTACATAATAACTGTTCAAGGAGAATCATCGGTGATCTCACCTAGTTAAAATCCTGACTCCTAGCGCAAACTTTAAATCTTGTAAAAAAAGTAATTTTTTGTATCCCCATTGATTACCATAATGGAAAATTCTGCTAATCTCTATGTTGATGAGGTAACTTATGGAACAGTCAAAGGGTAAATCCTCTCGTCAGCGCGGCGTAATCTTAACCTCTATCGGCTACCAAAAACTGCACCGTGCTAAAGTGAATTGGGAAATAAAACAAAACACTCGCTGCACCTTAGACATTCTTAGCCAACACACTGGACTGACTGCCAATACTCTCAGTAAAATTTTTAGTCGCTCTGTCGCCGTTGATAAACGTAGTCTGTGGGTCTGCTTTTCTGCCTTTAATCTCGATTTAGACGGTCAAGATTATTTATCCACTTTTACCCTTGCCTACAAAGACCGCCAATTTTCACATTGGGGGATAAATATGAACTGTTAAAAAGAAGGTGACAGCTAATAAAGGCGTTCAATCGTATCCAAAAGTTAGTTTGGGTCTAGGTTTTAAAAATCCCAGAAAAGAGGATTCATATCTGAAGAGAGCTTTTCTCATAAAGATGAAGTATAAGCTAATTCGGTATCGACGATCGACTCCTACCTGACCATTAAGATAACTGTTATCAGTAATTATGGGAAAATAAATCCCCATATCTTATTTCCTCGTGGCACAATAGAGACAAAGTATAAAAAACTTAACAATAAGGAGAGGTTCGATGGTTGCTACACCAGTCAAAACAAAACGTCTCACCGTGCAGGTGGCCGATCTCACCGCAGACACTACCGCTATTCGTTCCCTCGATTGGGATCGCGATCGCTTCGATATTGAATTCGGATTACAAAACGGTACGACTTATAACTCCTATCTGATTCGTGGGGAAAAAATCGCCCTTGTGGATACCTCTCACGAAAAATTCCGTCAACTATATTTTGATAGCCTCAACGGATTAATTAACCCCCAAGAAATTGATTATTTAATTATCAGTCATACCGAACCCGATCACAGTGGGTTAGTCAGAGATATATTGGAACTCGCTCCCAATATTACCGTCGTTGGGTCGAAAGTGGCAATTCAGTTTTTAGAGAATTTAGTTCATCATCCCTTTCAACGTCAACTGGTCAAAAATGGCGATCAGTTAGACCTAGGCAACGGTCACATTCTCGAATTTGTTAATGCTCCTAACTTACACTGGCCCGATACTATTTTTACCTACGATCACGGTTCGGGAATTTTATTTACCTGTGATGCCTTCGGAATGCACTACTGTTCCGATGATCTTTACGATGAGCAATTAAGTGTTATTGAACCGGATTATCGTTTCTATTATGAATGTTTAATGGCTCCTAATGCTCGTTCCGTACTAGCGGCGATGAAAAGGATGGAACCCCTGGGTAATATTAATCTCGTGGCTAATGGTCATGGACCGTTATTAAAACATAATGTTACTGAATTATTGACCCATTATCGTGATTGGAGTCAGGCACAAACTAAGGCAGAAAAAACCGTCGCTGTTTTCTACGTTTCCGATTATGGTTATAGCGATCGCCTCTGTCAATCGATCGCCAAAGGTATTACTAAAACTGGTGTGGCCGTAGAAACTCTAGACCTGAAATCCGCCGATCCCCAAGAGGTAAAAGAATTAGCTTCTTCCGCGGTGGGAATCGTCATCGGTACTCCCCCCGTTTCTGGTATTCATGCCCAAGAAATTACGGGGAATCTAGGCACAATTCTCGCCTCGGTTAACCCCAAACAATACCTCGGAATGTTTGAATCTCAAGGGGGTGATGATGAACCGATTTTACCTCTATTTAATAAGTTTCGTGAAGTTGGCTTAACCAAAGCTTTCGATCCCATTCGTAGCACAGAAACTCCTAACGAGAGTCTCTATCAACGCTGTGAAGAAGCGGGAACAGATATGGGACAACTATTAACCCAAGAGGTAAAAGTTAAACAAAGAAAATCCCTCGATACTGACCTCGATAAAGCCATCGGACGGATTAGCGGTGGTTTATATATTATTACCACCAAGAAAGGAGACAGAAGCGGGGCAATGGTCGCTTCTTGGGTAACTCAAGCAAGTTTTGATCCTCCCGGTTTTACCGTTGCTGTGGCCAAAGATCGGGCGATCGAGTCTTTATTGCAAGTGGGGGATCAATTCATTTTAAATATTCTGGAAGAAGGCAATTATCAAACCCTGATGAAACACTTTTTAAAACGTTTCGGACCCGGGGAAGATCGTTTTGCAGGAGTCGATACTCGCACGGCTAATAATGGTTCCCCAATTTTAGCCGATGCCCTCGCTTATTTAGAATGTGAGGTAGTTAGTCGTATGGAATGTGCTGACCACTGGATTGTTTACAATAAAGTCGCCGATGGTCGCGTTTCTAAACCTGATGGTTTAACGGCTGTTCACCATCGCAAAGTCGGTAATTATTATTAGGATTCTTGCTTGATTTGACTGGTTGAGAAAATACAGATCAAGATGCTTACTCTCAGCTTTTGAGATGGTTTAACCTCTCAACCAGTTAGTCATACTAAATCCGTTGAGTATAGGCTACATATCAGGAGAGGCAATAGGCACTCTTGCAATAGGCAAAAGGAGCAATAGATAATCAGTTTTTAATAACCGGATTTAGTATCACATCTGATCACTGATTACTTACCCACTGATAACTGATAACTGAGACTAAATCCGTTGATTATAGGCTACATATCAGGATAGCCGAACGGCAAAATGGGAATAGATAATCAGTCTTTAATAACCGAATTTAGTACCAGACGCTTCATGAACTGGAAGTAAAAAAATTGTAGGGTTAATTCATGAATTAACCCTACACATCGTTTCCATTCAGGCGCTTCACAAATTGGAAGCAAGTTTCAAACATTGTTGGATTTGCTAATCGTGCCTAAGTTTCCATTCAGACGCTTCACGAATTGGGTAGAGTCATAAACTCTAGTTAACAAAAGTCCAGCGTCCTTCCACCTGACCGTCAAGAAGTTGATGAGTACTTAAATATTCTTCAAGAACACCTTGGCTTGAAGTAGTAACAACTTTAGCGTTAGCTATTTCTTCAGGCGTGAGATTCAAACTCTTCAGCGAATTTTGATAATGATAATCTTGCACGCAGATTACATATAAACGATCAGCCTCTACAGGTTGTTCATTAATACTGAAAGATTCAATTGCTTTCTTAGTATTGTTATAAACTACTCGAACACCTTTGCTGATTTGATAACATTGACTTTCCCCAGGCTTTCTGTTTTCTGGGCGCAGAAAATGGGTAAATACCTTTGTCAGTTGCGCTCCAGTAACTTTAATTTTATAAAGAGAACCATCATACGGATAAACCTTCTTAAGATCTTCAAGAGTGACCACAGGCCCTAATTCTTTACCTCGTATGGAACCACTACCGACAAGCACGACATCAATCGTATCTATTTCTAAGAAGATATCAGCGATTAAATTACCTAACTCAGTTTCTTGTTCGCGCACGGGATGAGTCAATTTACGATTTAAACGGCTAACAATACGATTGTACTTGCGATCTACTTGTTCTTTGTAGGTATTGATAAAATTTTGGGTTCTTCGTTACTTAGTATGGTTCGATAGGGGGGCATAAATCGACTAAATCCTTATCTGGCAAGAGATTTAATTGATTAGTTCGCTCTAGATCGAAAACAATTAACAAAAATCGCCAAATGTCTTTCTCTATAAGAGTTT
>NZ_JADBSZ010000070.1:0-6303 GCF_020246425.1 Microcystis sp. M079S1 | reverse complement strand
GACTTTCAAAAACCTTGCATTATCCTTCTTGTGGTACATCGCTTGGTACAAAAAACAAGGGCAACAAAGCCTGAAACGACCGGCTACTGACTCCTGACTCCTGACTCCTACCCCCAGGAAAAACTTTTTCAGCAGACCCTAACTATAACACGAACTGAAGAGCCACTTTTTTGCTGTGATCAGTAAACGTAATCAGTGAACTGAAAACGGCAATTTTCTACTTAGGGCTTGCTGAATAAATCTAAAAACCTTGTTGGATAATATCTTTAGGCTTTTTTGAAATCCAAAAGTGCCTGGCTTGGGAGTGATCAGGGGGAAAATTCAGGTACTTTTTCCCTGAAAATTAGGTAGTTGACCACCTGAAAATCGGTAAAACCCTACACCCTACACCCCACACCCTGCCCCCACGAAAAACTTTTTCAGCAAGCCCTACTTAAGACTGTCCACTAAAAACTCACATCTGATAACTGATAACTGATAACTGATAACTGATAGCTGACCTACTCCTCGGTGGCGGCGAGAACTAAATCTTCCTCCTCCAAGGCGGGGGGGACTTCGATTTCTTCCACTACTTCTGGGACAGTCCGGCCTTCCGCTTCCGCTAGACGTTTTTCTCGGTATTTAATCGCCATTTCTTCGGCTTTTTCAAACACTAAGGGGCGATTTTTTAGCATATCTCCCGGTTCGGGTTCTAATTGTTTAGTCGAGAGGGAAATGCGACCTCTTTCGGCATCGAGATCGATAATCATCACTTTTAACTCATCATTGACATTGAAAACCGTGTGGGGGGTGTCAATGTGATCGTGAGAGATTTCGGAAATATGCAGTAAACCACTGACTCCACCGATATCGATGAAAGCACCGTAGGGCTTGATTCCGCGCACGGAACCGATTACCACCTGTCCCACGGCTAAACCGTTCATCTTGCGTTCCACTAAAGCGCGACGATGACTTAAAACCAGACGGTTGCGATCCTCATCCACTTCTAAAAACTTTAAGGGCAATTCCTGACCAACTAAATCCTCTTTCGCCTCTCTGGTGCTAATGTGAGAACCGGGGATAAAGCCGCGGAGACCTTCAATCCTGACTAATGCCCCACCACGGTTAGTGGCAAAAACATTTGATCGCACGGTAGCATCTTCTTTTTGCAATTGACGCACCCGTTCCCAAGCGCGCATATATTCAATGCGACGGATCGACAGGGTTAGCTGTCCATCTTCATTCTCGTCGGTAAGGATGAAAAATTCCCGTGTTTCGTTGGGTTGTAAAACTTCTTCGGGATTATCGACGCGGTTGATCGACATCTCCTGCACGGGGATAAAAGCGGCGGTTTTAGCACCGATATCGATGAGCGCTCCCCGGGGTTCCATGCTGAAAACAGTCCCGGCGACAACATCTCCCGGACTGAAATGATAATCGTATTTGTCTAGAAGGGCGGCAAAATCTTCATGGGTAAAGCCTATGTTTTTGTTTGCGGTTTTTTGGGTGGTCATGTACGTTGTTTGGGCCTCGGAATTTCCGTAGGTTTTTCCTCCTATGTGATGTACAGTTTCTAAATAAAGGAGATGCCTCCCAATTTAGTTCCTAGGCAGGGCCTAGGGGATGAACTGCCGCATCCGGCTTTCTTGCCGGCAATCTGCCTCAAGAATGACTTTTAAGAATCTAACCAGAGCTTGGACTTTAAATAGCACAAGGGATCTCAATTATAACTGAATCGGGGACTATTTAAGACGAGGTGATCACGCTGGCCTCTTCCGCTTGAGACCAAGAAGGATGAGCGCGTTCAATTTCGGAGGATTGCAGCAGCGCTAAAGCGGCGATAAAGTCTCTAATTCCCTGAAAATTGCCGTAAACCGAAGCAAAGCGCACATAGGCCACTTCCGATTCTTGCCGGAGATATTCCAGGACTAATTGACCGATTTCCTGACTTGTTACCTCCCGTTTTGAGTCTTGCTGCAAACGGGATTCGATATCATTGACGATCGCCTCTAATCTTGAGGGGGGAATGCCGGTTTTTTCGCAAGCGCGGACGATCCCCCGCAGCAGTTTGCAGCGATCAAAAGATTCCCGTTTACCATCTTTTTTAATCACCGTGATCGGCACGAATTCGATGCGCTCGTAGGTGGTGAACCGATATTTACACTGTAAGCATTCACGACGACGACGAATGCTCTGACCGTTTTCGGAGGAACGGGACTCTAAAACGCGACTATCGGTATGCTGACAATTAGGACACTGCATAGGAGGCGCTCGGTGAGGGGAACCTTTAATTTAAGCCTTTAAATACGAAAACCAGAGCCGCTAACCTGCTTTTGACAAGCGGGCGGCTCAGGGAAGAAAATTATTAAGTTAAACGGAGTTAAGAAATTTACTTTTGAATCCGGGGAGGTTCCCGGAAGGCGATGGCGAAGAAAATTACCGACAAAGCCATAGTTAAAACTAAAATGTAAGCGACGCTTTCCATGGTTGGACATCCTACAAGACTGCTATAACAATCCTATAGTATCAGGAAATGAGCTTTTCGGCTTGTCTGGGGATGTAATCTACATCCCCAGAATCAGTGGCGATCTATTTAACGCTAACTTTTGCCCCGGCATCTTCCAGTTTTTTCTTGACGGCGGCGGCATCATCTTTGTTGGTGCCTTCTTTAACCGCTTTGGGGGCGGCTTCTACCAGGTCTTTCGCTTCTTTGAGTCCTAAACCAGTCAATTCGCGCACTACCTTGAGGATAGCAATTTTCTTGTCGGCGGGAACTTCTTCAAGAACGACGTTAAATTCGGTTTGTTCTTCCACAGCTTCAGCAGCGGCCGCAGGAGCAGCCCCGGGGGCAGCCATCATCATCATGCCACCGGCCGGAGCGGCGGCACTAACTCCGAAGGTTTCTTCGATACCTTTGACTAATTCCGCAGCTTCTAAGAGGGTAAGGGTTTTGAGTTTTTCTAAGATTTCAGCTACAGCAGACATGGGTTAGACTCCTAATTGTTTTAAGTGATTGATTGGTGCGGTGTTAAGCCGCTTCTTTTTCTTCTTGACGGGCCACGGCATCGACGGCACGGGCCAAAGATGCGGGAACTTCGTTGATGCTGCGGGCCAGTTTGGTGGCAATGGCGTTGATTGCTCCAGCGGCCTGAGCGATTAACTGTTCTTTCGACGGTAAATCGGCGATCGCTTTGATCTGATCTTCTGTTAACAGTTGACCTTTGGTCCCTTCTTTGAGGACACCGCCGCGCAATTCGGTTTTTTTGCTTTCTTTTTTGAACTCTTGATAGGCCTTGAAAGCTCCACCGATATCCTCTTTTACGAGCAGAAAGGCGGATGTTCCCGATAAAAGGCTTTTCATCGGTTCCCAGCCACTATCTTCAGCGATCGCCAAGCCCATCAAAGTATTTTTGGTGACTTTACAAATCGTTCCCGTGGGGCGCAATTTGCGGCGTAGATTGCTGATTTCGGCGACGGTTAAACCTTGATAGTCGATGACCATCGTTAATTGAGCTTCGCTCAGGGAGGTTTTTAATTCTTCTAGAATTACTCCCTTGCTTTCTCTGCTTCTCCCCATCCCTTGTTCACCTCCTGTATGCGGGGGACCGGTTCCACAGACAGGCGCAAAAATAACCCCTTGTAGCGCCGGGGTTGAGTGGAGAGAATCCAGTTCAGGCACGACCAAGATAAAAAATATCTCTCTTTAGTCTTTTTGGCTGCTGTTTTCTCGCTTTGACCTCGGCAGGGTATTTAAGCTGTTTGGCACCTGCTGTCTTTGGCTTAAGCCAGTCCCTTACTATAACATTATTGCGGGATTTATGTCAAGCCCTGGGAAGGAGCGAGCAGGGCGATCGCATCCAAAAACCGGCTGAGGTTGAAGTTTTCTCTGGCCCTAAGTCCTCCAATAGACTAAGCTAAGACAAACCCGATCCCTAGGCTTGTTTACACTACGCCCCCATGTCTCTAGATTTTTTGCTCCGTTATTTTTGGAGAAATATCTAAATGACATTTTGGGCGCACGCAGTGCGCCCCTACCATTGTCGCCATAATATTATTTATTGTAGGGGCGAATTGCATTCGCCCTCTTTATCTTGATTCTTCCTGACTGAGATGACGTAGTTTATCCCGAAAATAGCCAAAGCTGGGCGATCGATTAATATCCACATTCATCTGAGGAGAAATATTTTCTGCCCAGACCGTTTTCTCTTGACCCACAGAAGCTCCACCTAACTTAGATAATTGTTTCGCTCCACCTCTGTATATAGCATCTGCCAGTTTTTCCCAAGTACCACAGATACTATCATTAATAGAGGAATCCAAGATAGCACTTTTGGCCTGGGGATAAGCAATTTTTATGGCATTAATATCACCTAAATACCAAGCTTCTCCTTCTTCAACAGCAATACAGAAGTAAATTTGGGATTGGATAGCAGATTTTTCCAGACAATTGCTTAATTCTTGTCGAAATTCCCGAAAACATCGATTATCCAGATCGCCAACCACAATCAGCACAGCAGCATAATTATCAGGGTAACTGGAAAAAGTTTTATCATATCCTTGAATCAGTTTAGGTAGTCGCTCAAGAAGAATCCGTTTACTAGGATCGGAAACAGACTGTAAGTCTCTGGGAATATGACCACTGCCTTTATAGGAATGAACCCTAAATGTATGACCTGCATTCATGTCAATAATCTTAGGAATTAGAATATCAAGTGCTTTTTTTCCCGACAAATCCTCGACCAAAATTTCAAAGTGCATGACCTTATCTCTCATCTAAGTAATCACTATACCAAAGACTACCAAGGGGCAATCCTTCTGAGACGAGATTCTTAATTAAAGGATTGTCACTGGCCCGTTTAATCCGAGAAAAACCATCATCACCCTTTTCCAGAATCCAAACTTCTTCTGGCTGGAGAGCATCAACAAAATAAGGTTGATGAGTGGTGATAAAAATTTGAGAACGTCCTCTCTGTCCTGTGGCGTGTTTTCTAAATTCTTGAGCCAAGGTTTCTAATAGTTTATGGTATAAGCCGTTTTCTGGCTCTTCAATACAGATAAATGGCGGTGGAGAAGGGTCTTCTAACAGTAAGAGATAGGCGAATACTTTTAAAGTACCATCGGACATTTGCTGTACATAAAATGGGTCTTGGAATCCCCGATCATTAAATTTTAATAGTAGTCGATTATCGGGACTTTTTTCGGTGCTAATTTTTTCTATACCCGGTATCTTACGAGAAATACTATTAAGTATATTCTGAAATTTCTTGGAATGCTCTCTTTCCATAAACTGCACCACATTACCGAGATTATCTCCATGGATATTCAAATGTTTCTGGGGTCCGGCTAGGGGCAAACTTCTGGCCGCATCGGGAGTAAAATAGCTGAGATACCATCCCTCAATAAATCTCCGAAATAGGGAAATTCTCGGATGCTGTTTGAGAGAACCCAAAGTAGCAATTCCTAGTTTGCGCTTATCATTCAGTTCCACTAACTCGGTTTCCTTGCTTTCCTCATCAGCTTCCTGTTGAATTTTTTCTATTAACTTAAGTAAATCAAAATGGTCTTGACCTTCTTCTACTTGTTTCCCTTCTTCTTCTCCTTTCCAGACGATTCCTTTCCCTTCATCGAGGATTAAAAATGAAAAAGGCCATCCGGTCTTTTGACCTTTTCTTCTCTGTCTGAGTCTTTCTTTTTTTACATAAGGTCTATTATCGGTATCTAGATCAATAGCTAATTCATAGGTAATTGGTCGGGAATTGTAATCTTCTTTATAGTAAATCTGAAATTCAATGCTTCCTTCCTCACCCTGGGAACGAAGACGCTCAAACCCGCCTCGACCTCGCGCATCACAAGCTTCTTCTACTCCTCCTTTAAGACAATCAGATAAAAAACCGAACGCATCAAAAAGTGTGCTTTTTCCCACACCATTTTTGCCGATAACGGCCGTCATCGGTGTCAGAGAATCTCGATTTTGAGTATTCCATAACTTGCCCAGAGTTATATCCTTGAGCGCTCGATAATTTTTAATCCTCAATCCCTCAATTCCGGCCATTATTTAGTCCCGTTTCTCATTACTAAAGTAATCTGAGCAATTTCTCCCCGGAGAATATATAGTATAGACTGATTCTAGAGCGGTTATTAATAGAGTTCTTGCCTAATTAATTTTTGAGAGTTCAAAAATGAGGCTCTTCGGTTTGTGTTATGCAATGGACGGGGGTTATAAGGGATGAAACCCTTATAGAAACAGACATTACCGCAATTTTTGTCAATTGTTTGCGATCTGGAGCGAACTAATCAATTAAATCTCTTGCCAGATAAGGATTT
>NZ_JADBSZ010000007.1:0-13129 GCF_020246425.1 Microcystis sp. M079S1 | reverse complement strand
TCAGGTGGTCAACTACCTAATTTTCAGGGAAAAAGTACCTGAATTTTCCCCCCAATCACTCCAATGGTCGGCACTTTTTGAGGGAAAAAAAGTCTAAAAACCTTATCCAACAAGGTTTTTAGATTTATTCAGCAAACCCTACATAAGCTTGTCAGCTCTCTTGTCCCCCTGTCAGCCATCCATTACCTCATAAGTACCTAAGCAAAATTAATTACACATATCTAACCACCTCTTGCCTCTTGCCTCTTGCCTATCTTCACTAGGAAATTAATTTTGCACGACTACTTAGGAGTTATAGGAAGTTTCATAGAGAATCAGAGGAGGCACAGGAATATTCATCAAAAAAGATTCAATCAGTCTTGATTGTTTTTGTGCGTCCCAGCGATCCCGTCTCTGATAGAAAGGACGCTTTTTCACATAGTTAGGTTTATTTAAAGACTCAGCCAAACTAGGCAATTTTTCTCGATTCATTTCTAATAATATTCTTCGTTCACCTTGTTCATATTTTTCATTAATTTCATTATCTGATAATTTTTTAACATCCTTTTGGGAACGTTTTTGCCAAGGATTTGTTTTAGTTTGTGAGATTGTCATAATTTCCCACCAGAGGGGTACAAATTGATATGACCAGACTTACCTCATTCATTTTTAAGCATAGACTGAGGATATATACGAGAATTAAGAGTTATTGGTAATCTTCCCAGATAACTCTCAAAAGTTAATTCTCTTAAATTGGCAACTGGTCACTGATAACTGGTAACTGATAACTGATTAGGATTTTTGGCTGAAATAGGCCTCTAGCGCCTCATTGATGATTTGATTCATCGGCCGTTTTTCCGTTTCCGAAGCTTCTTTGAGACGGACAAACATATCATCGGGGACGCTGACACGGTTTTGATTTTTACGCACGCGTTTGGGTTTTGATTCAGTAGTAGTAGTTTCGGTCATTTTAGGTGTGTAGGTGGCTGAAAATGCTTGTAAAGCAGGGAAATTGACTCGATGACAGAATTCTCCGAAGGTTTCGTTATTTTGTTGATCCTGTTGGAAGTAAACGAAAATCGGTTCTAAGACCTTTTCTAGATCATCGATCGCCATTTTATCCAAATAGGGGCGCGCTAGTCGAGTTTGATCGGCTGTTCCCCCTAACCAGAGTTGGTAGGAATTGGGAGCGCTACCCACAAATCCTAATTCTGCCATATAGGGGCGCGCGCAGCCATTGGGACATCCTGTCATGCGGATGACAAATTGCTCTTTGGATAATCCTAAGCGATTAAGCAGGGCGCGAATGCGTTCAATCACCTGGGGTAAGATTCTTTCCGACTCAGTAATCGCTAATCCACAGGTGGGCCAAGCGGGACAGGCCATGGCATAACGGGTTAAAGGGTCAATTTCGGCGGGATCGGTGATAATTCCGTGTTCTTTCAGGATCGCCTCGATCGCTTGTTGATCCTGGGGTTCGATTTCGTAGAGAATGATATTATGGTTAGCCGTCAAGCGCATGGGCAACTGAAAACGCTCGATAATCACTTTTAAGGCGGTTTTTAGCTGAAAACTGCCTTCATTTTTGACCCGGCCATTCTCCACAGAAAGACCAAAAAATAATTTTCCGTCTCCCTGTTCATTCCATCCCAAAAAGTCTTGATATTTCCAATCGGGGAGGGGTTGGTAGGGGGCGATTTTTTGGCCGAAATAACCTTCAACAGTGCTGCGGAATTTTTCTACTCCCCATTCTTCGAGGATATATTTCATTCTCGCATGACGACGATCGCCGCGATCACCGTAATCTCTTTGGGTTGCCACGATCGCTTTTACCAGATCGTACACATTTTCTTTGTCCACATAACCGATCGCATCGGCCATTCTGGGGAAAGTTTCCTCCTTATTGTGAGTCCTTCCCAGTCCACCCCCGGCAAGGATGTTAAAACCCTGTAATTCCCCGTTTGCGTCGGTAATCACCACCAAACCGAGGTCATTGGTGTAGATATCGATGGAGTTGTCTCCCGGCACGGCGACACCGATCTTGAACTTACGGGGCATATAATGTTGACCGTAGATCGGTTCGATGGGATCGTTTTTGTTAATCCCATTTGTATCTTTTTGTCTCGCGGTCTTGACTTCCGGCGCTTCTTCTGCACTAATAACTTTTTCGCCATCGAGCCAAATTTCGTAGTAAGCTCCAGTTTGGGGAGTGAGCAAATCGGCGATATTATTGGCATATTCCCAAGCATAGCCGTATTCGGGGCGATTTTTGTAGGGGGCTGGCGGTGCGGTGACATTGCGGTTAACATCACCACAGGCCGCTAAAGTGGATCCCATACTGCGGATAATTTCCCCGAGGGTGGCTTTGAGATTTTTCTTTAAAATGCCGTGCAATTGGAAGCCTTGGCGGGTTGTCACCCGTAAAGTGCCGTTACCGTAGCGATCGGACAAACTATCGAGGGTAAGATATAGTTGCGCGGGAATAAAACCCCCCGGACTGCGGGTACGCAACATCATTTGATAGTCTTTTTCTTGACCTTTGGCTCTATGGTCGCGATTATCCTGTTGATAGGAACCGTGAAACTTGAGGATCTGCACCGCCGCATCGGTAAAATGGGTTGTATCTTCGAGGAGTTCACTGGCCAAAGGTTCTCGTAGATAATTACTGCGTTCTTTGATACCTTCGACTTTAGAAACCTTGGCGGTAGGAGAAATAGGAGTTGTAACCATCGTCTAACAGCACGATAACCTGTGGATAGGTCTTAGGAATAGGAATTTAGACAAGCTCGATCGATCCTAAGAAGTTTTACTAACATGAGCTCTAGAGTTCGTTCCAGACTCTGAGGTTAACAGTAGCGATCGAGACATTAATTCTATCTTAGCTTCTTACCGTCCCCTGCGAACGCCATCTACCGATCGACTTTTTATGACCAATTCTCCCAACATTAAAACGGTTATTAGTCAAGAACCCTACATTATTCTTAACAATCAGGGAGAATTTCTCCCTTCTATTAATCTGAGTCGTCCTAATTATAAATTGGGGCGGGATGGTCAACAGGTGGATTTAGTTGTTCCCCAACACTGGACGGTGGTGAGTCGAGTACAAGCTTGTTTTCGTCGTCAGGGAGATGATTACTATATCTACGATGGAGACGGGACTAATCCTAGTTCCAATCAACTTTTTATCAACAATCGCGTGATTACTCCCAAAGAGGGCTATCTTTTACGAAATGGGGATGAGATTAATATCGGTCAAGATGTCAAAAATTCGGTCAAGATCACCTATTATCATCCTAACCAACCAGTAAAAAGCCCACCTTTAGCTTTTAAATCGGTTTCCCTAGGCAATCGCAGTGTAGTTTTAGGACGAGATAATACCGCGACTGTGGTTTTAGACGCGCCGACAATTTCCCGACAACACGCAATTATCGACAGCGATAACCAGAATCGTTATATTCTCCACGACAAAAGCACCAATGGAGTCTTTATCGACGGACAAAAAGTATCGGGTAGTGCCATTTTAACTAACGGTTGTACGGTGAGAATCGGTACCTATAGTTTTCGGTTGCAGGGAGATGAATTAGTTTTATTAGATACGGGGGATAATATCCGTCTGGATGCCGAAGATATCGTCAGGATGGTGCGGGATAAAAAGAAACAACCCTTGATAATTCTCAATCATATCTCCTTACCGATCGAACCGAGTCAATTAGTGGCGATTGTCGGGGGAAGCGGTGCGGGAAAATCGACTTTATTAAAGACTTTATTGGGAATTGAACCCACCACCTCGGGAACTGTTTATCTGAATGGGGAAGACCTCCGCCAGAATTTTAATATCTATCGCACCCAAATCGGTTATGTTCCCCAATACGATATCGTCCACAGGGATTTAACTGTGGGAGAAGTGTTGTATTATGCTTCTAAATTAAGGCTACCTCCCGATCTTAATTGCCAAGAAGTGATCGAGAAAACCCTGGAGCAGGTGGAATTGTTAGCAAGAAGAAATACTTTAGTCAGAGACTTAAGCGGTGGTCAATTAAAAAGGGTGAGTATTGCGGTGGAATTATTAGCCAATCCCAAATTATTTTTTTTAGATGAACCCACCTCGGGATTAGACCCCGGTTTAGATAAAAAGATGATGGAATTGCTGGCAAAATTGGCCAAAGAAGGCAGAACAATTCTCCTAGTCACCCATGCTACTAATAATATCAATCTCTGCGATCGATTAGTTTTCCTCGGTCAAGGGGGCAATTTATGTTATTTTGGTTCTCCGGGGGAGGCCTTAAATTTTTTCTCTTTACCTCAGGGGGATTTTGCCGATATTTATATTCATCTGGAAACTAGCGAAAAAGTTGAGCAGGAATGCCAACGTTTCCAACAATCCGACTACTACAAAAATAATATTGAAGCAAGAATCGGTAAAATATTTCAGCAAAATAATAGTAAACCGCAACAGGTTCAACAATCTTTTTGGCAACAACTACAGGTTTTATGTCAACGCTATAGCCAATTAATTATCCGCGATCAGGTTAGTTTAATTTTATACCTATTAACCGCCCCGATCGGAATTTTATTAATGGCTATGGTTTTAGGGGGCAAAAATCCTTTATTTTTGGGGGATAATCCCAGTTTTGAGCAGGCTATCCAATCCGCACCTTTAGCCTTAAAAACTCTCTTTGTTTTTACCTGCGCGCAATTGTGGGTAGGTTTTGCCTGTTCCCTACAGGAAATTGTCAAAGAATCAGCAATTTATCAGCGAGAAAGATTAGTTAATCTGGGATTATTAGCCTATTTACTGTCAAAAATTCTGGTTTTAGCGGCCTTAGCTTTTCTGCAAACAATTGTAATTACCTGCGTGATATTTTGGGGATTTACTGACCCGCAACCAGAATTAATGACTTGGTTAATTGGCTGTTTTATTACCACATTTTTAACTATATTTGCGGCGATTAATCTCGGTTTATTAATTTCTGCTGGCGTTAGTAATATCACCCAAGCAAATAGTGCCTTACCTTTAATTTTAATTCCTCAGATTATCTTTGCAGGGGTATTATTTAGCTTAGAAAGTCTGGGAAAATATCTATCATGGTTGATGATTAGTCGCTGGTCGATTGCTGCCTACGGGGTATTAGTAGAGGTGGAAGATATGATTGCAGAAGCGCAAGAACAAAATACTTTTAATTTCCCTTTACCCTTTGAGGATGCCAATCAAGTTTATCAATTATCTATCAATAATTTGTTATTGAATTGGGGAGTATTAATTCTTCATTCCCTTATTTATTTTCTCCTTACCTATTGGTTGCAAAAAAGAAAAGATATTTTGTGATCTGAGCAGGGTAAGCTCATCTAATTTGACATAAGTGGAAGTAGCCCTGTGGTTGTTTGTCACGGTGGAGGGCTTATAGCCGACGAATAACGCCGCAGAAAGAGCCATCCGTCCGGCGGTGCTGTGGCGGCGCCCCCTCCCCTGCTCTGTCACTCCTTCAGGGGGATGAAAGGGGGGTGAGGCGGGTAGTGTTTTTGTGGGGCGGATGCTGACAGTAGTGACGAGTCTGCGTTCTCAGAACCGCAATGTCTTGGAATTTATGGACGAGGCGATCCGCGCCTCTAGGAAAGGCAGCGCTTCTCCTTCTCCGCTGCCCCAGGAGAGTCCTTCCACAGAGTCAATGCCACTGGCTGCTTTACACCCCCCTAAACGTTTACGAATTGTTAGATAACTTGACATAAGGTTGATGTCTAGCCTATTATAGTCCTTGAACACAACCACAAAAATAGTTACGAACAAGAAAAAATTAATGTTAGTATCTGAGCAGTATAAGTTCATATTTATCCATACTTCTAAAGTTGCTGGTACTAGCGTACTACACAGGTTACACCAGTCGATATGTAATTCCTGGGAATTAGCTAATAGAATAATTTTTGAGAAGAATTAACTCATACTTAATACCTTTGAGCAATCAGAAAGTTTGCCTTGCTAATCCTCTTGACAATGAAAAAAGCAATATTATTAAAAATCCCAAAAAGACCATGACAAGGCTTTAAAAGTCAAGGAAATGGTAGGTGAGTAAAAATGGGATGACTATTTTAAATTTGCCTTTGTCCGCAATCCTTGGGATTATGTGTTAAGCTAAACGGCGCTTAACCTGCATGATCCAACAGCTATAACCCTTTTGGAGTCTATATCGGTGATCCGAAGTAAAAGCCGTTTAGCTTATCGATGTACTCTTACGGAAGGCGCAAGAAACAACCGACTACAAATCCCCTCTTAAAGCAAGCGAGAATTATGACTTTTGATGATTATATTAAGAGCTTTGTTGCCTCTGAAGCATTCATCCAGCAACAAAAAGATTGGATTACAGATGAATACGGTAAAATTATTGTAGATTATGTGGGAAAATTTGAAAGTTTAACGGAGGATTATTATCAAATCCTCGACCAGGTTGGTTTACCTCAAAAACCTCTACCTGGCATGAATATTGATACTGCAAAATCTGGGAAATCCTACAGAAGCTTTTATAATTATCAAACTCAAAAAATTATTGAACAAAAATATAAAGATGACATCAATTTGTTTGGGTATAAATTTTAACTTAGTGGCTATTATTAAAGATATTGAAAGTAATGCAAAAATCCTTAAATTATCTATAAGTAAAAATATGTCTTATCCATTAGTTAGCGTTATTACTCCTAGCTATAACAGAGATTGGATTATTCAACAATGTATTGACTCAATTAAGAGCCAATCCTATGGAAACCTAGAACATATAGTGGTAGATGGTGGTTCTCAGGATCGAACGGTTGAGTTACTTAAAAATGAAGAAAAACACTACCATCTTAGATGGTTATCGGAAAAAGATGCAGGTATTTATGATGCTGTTAATAAAGGTCTTAGCTTGGCTAAGGGTGACATAATTGCCTATCTTAATACAGATGATTTTTATTTCCCCTACACCGTAGAAACTGTTGTTGATGTCTTTAACAGCACTGATGCTGACATCGTTTACGGAGACTGGGTTAACTTATACTATCCGTCAGCAAATTTAGAGTTGCTACCTTGGCTGAAATTGAGCAAATACGATCTACTGTCTGATTATAACCTACCACAGCCTACCGTTTTTATCAGAAGAAATGTATTTGAAAAAATTGGTAACTTTAACTTAGATTATACGCTAGTTGCTGATAATGAATTTTTTACTAGAGCGGCTCTAGCAGGGTTTAAACTTGTTAAAATTGAGGAAGTTCTAGCTGGACAAACAAGGGAGCATCTCATTTATGCAAGTGAGTAATTATACTTGTCCCTAAAACTGTTTTCTAGCAAGGCTTTCAAAATAGCTTGACATAAAACCTGATTTAGGGGTTACAAAGGTGAGATGCTCCCGACAAACAATTCATCAAAACAATTTACTAGCGGGTAACTCGAGTTCTAGAGTTACTGCGCTAGAAGAAGGGATAAAATATAGGCAATACTACCAAAAGCTTTATAAAATTTCATCCCTTTATTTATTATTGCTTAGACTGAAAAATAGGTTACTTTTTAGAATAAATACTGATTTTAAAATTCTTCAGTTTTTCTTCAGCTATTCAGGAGAAAAGCCCCATTGCTTTCCAGAGTTTAGCAGTTATCTGAAAACTCGAAAAATTTCCCTCAGTAGACTAAAAATGATTAAGTATCTAATCATCAACCTACTATTTCAAGGCGGATACAATAAGACCAGTTTAGTTTTTATTCAAATTTTAGATGGCTTTTTCGAGCCTAATCATGAAAATATTAACTATTAGTCTGTTAATTTGATTGAGAGAAATTAATTATGAAAATTTCAGTTTGCATGGCTACCTACAATGGCTCTAGATTTATAGAGAAGCAAATACAATCTATTCTTCCCCAGCTATCATATAATGATGAACTGGTAATAGTTGATGATTGTTCATCTGATCAAACGGTCAACTTGATTCAGAAATTTATTGATTCTCGGATAAAATTATGGGAAAATACCAGAAACCTAGGAGCAATTAAAAACTTTGAAAAAGCTATATTAAGTGCTGAGGGTGATATAATTTTTATAAGCGATCAAGATGATATTTGGATGTCGCATAAAGTTCAAGAAATTACTCAGGTATTTTTCAATCAGAAAGATGTGACATTAGTTGTTACTGACGCACAGGTAATTGATGAACAAGATAATGTGATTTCAGATTCATTTTTGAGTTTAATAGGAAATTTTGTACCAGGTATTATTCCTAATCTCATAAGACCTAGATTTCAGGGATGTACCTTAGCTTTTAGAAGAGAAATGCTGAATTATTTTCTACCTTTTCCAGAAGATATCCCAATGTACGATATGTGGATAGGACTGAGCAATGAAATTTACGGAAAAACCTTTTATCTTGAGCAACCTTTAATTAAATATCGAAGACATAGTAATAATGTTACTTCTGAAAATAAAACATCGCTTTTACAAATAGTCAGATGGAGAATTGCTTTGATTAAAAATTTGCTTATTTTTATGTTTAAAAAAACCAGGCTCTTCTGACTTTGGTATGCTTCTCGGCGGTTTATCAGGAGCTTAAGGGCTTGAAACACCTTCTAGATAAGTATTTCATGTTTTTTTCCAGCTTTAAATTGAATTAATAATAAATCTGGTTATTAAAAACTGATTATTTATTCCCCCTTTGCCTTTTTCCTCTTGCCTTTTGCCTCTCCTCATAACTGGCCCCTACTCAACGGATTTAGTATAATCCATTGCCGGATAGGATTTCCAGCTAAGTGGAACATCGATTTGCATTGCGAAACTCAGATGAACCGAAAACCATAGATATTAAGAGTTTTTAAATTCTTAGTTACCTGAATTTATCAAACTATCTTAATGTTTTTTTTCCAGAGATTCTAAGATGTTAATAAGCTTTGGTAGGCAAGCTTTGCCAGAGAAATTCTTTTGGGTATAGTAGCGTGCGCTCTCCCCCATTTGCTTTAGCTTTTCTGGTACTTGCATTAAATGACGTATTTCACTGGCGATAGCCATTGGCTCTTCTGGCGGAACAAAGACTCCACATTCAGCTTGTTGAATAATTCTGGCGGTATCAGAATTTTCAGCGACTGCTGCTAATACAGGTCGTCCTGATAGCATATAAGCAATCAGCTTAGAAGGAACAGACGTTAAGGCTCCTGACCCTCGTGTTGGCAGTATCATTAAGTCGGCTGATCCTTGCACATCTGAAAATAGTTCTTTAGGCAAAGGAGAAAAGAATTGAACATTAGATAAATTATATTGTTTGACTAATTCTTCACACTGGTTTTTACAAGTGCCACTACCAGCAATCACAAAAATAACTTTTTCCAAATCTTTTAATTGATTAGCAACTTCAATAATAATTTCTACTCCTGCATTAACCCCAATATTACCAGCATACATCACAACAAAAGTATCTTCTGAAATTCCTTGCATGGTTCTAAAAGCTCCTAGACGGGGGAAGGGCTTTATTTCTTCCTCATCTAACCAATTGTAAACAATATGTATTTTATCAGCGGGAACTTGGCGAATGGTGCGGTAAAAATCGGCAAAATTCTCGGAAGGTGTTATCAAGACCTTTGCTTGATGAGCTATCCAACGATCTAGATCTTTTAGTAGTTGAGGAATAATCCCTGTCTCTGGAGATTTTTTAAGCGCAATCGCTGATTCAGGATAAATGTCTTGGATGTTAATAACTAGAGGCACTTTTCTTAGAGAACAAAGTGCAGTTACCATCCCCAAAGCAAAAAGAGGCCATGTATTTACATAAACTAAATCTGGTTTTATCCACAGACTTTCAATAACTGCTCTGAGTCCAAAAGATAAGTTTTCTAACAATCGGCTAGTTGCAGTCGAAGTTGTCGAAAAAAATGAAAAAACGCGAATCAGTTGGTATCCGTTGGGATGTTCTTGCACTTTTCGCCAAGTTCTGGTATAACCAGAGTAGAGTTTCCCTCCTGGTCGATTGGGAAAAGCTGTTATGACTGTCACCTTATGACCTCGTTCCACTAAGCCCATCGCAATTTGTTCGCTGGTGATAGCCGATGTTACCGGTTCCGGTGGGAACACACAGCTAATTATAAGAATGTTCATCATAGATGTTATTGTTTAAAACATGACGGTTAATTGTAACATGATAATGAATAGTAATCAAGTCAAGTTAGATAGTCAATTGGCACAGTTAGAAGATTTGGAAGCTATAGCTTACCTTCATATGAAAGCTTTCCCAAACTTTTTTCTGACAGCTATGGGATTGTCTTTTGTTAGAGAATACTATAGGGCAGTTTTAGAGTTTCCTGATAGTATTGCTATGGTTATTCAGAGAGAAAATAAACTCCTTGGGTTCATCGTTGGATTTGGTAATCCCGAGGCCTTCTATGATTTTTATAGAAAGCGTCGGTTACGGTTAGTTGGTTTGACTTTTTGGGCGATTATTCGTAAACCCTATTTAATAAAAAGAATCTTGTTGAATTTTAGAAGAGTTTCTGATATTAAAACACCAGAATCAGATATTGAACTTTCCTCTTTGGCAGTTACACCTGATGAGCAAGGCAGGGGGATAGGCACAAAACTTATTCAGTCTTTTCTGCAAATAGCTACTGAAAGAAAATATCAAAATGTCTATTTAACGACAGATAGTCAATCTAATGATTCAGTCAATTATTTTTATAGCAAACTGGGCTTTATCCTAGAAGAATCTTTTTTGTCTGGGAGCCGTCAAATGAATCGTTATCGCAAAACATTAAAAATAACTAACTAAACTAAACCATGCTTCAAAAAGATAATTATTTTCTCCCTTTTGCCTTACCAGATATCGGTGAAGAAGAAATCGCTGAAGTAGTGGATTCCCTTCGTTCTGGTTGGCTGACCACTGGACTAAAAACCAAACAATTTGAACGAGAATTCGCTGAATTTATCGGCACAGACGTGGTGGCACTTGCGATTAACTCGGCAACATCAGGGTTACACTTAGCTTTGGAAGCAGTAGGCATTTCCCCTGGAGATGAGGTGATCACAACACCTTATACCTTTACCGCTACTGCTGAAGTCATCCGTTATTTGGGGGCTAATCCAGTTTTTGTGGATATCGATGAGACTACTTTCAATATCGATCCGACAAAAATTGAAGCAGCGATTACACAAAAAACTAAGGCAATTATTCCCGTTCATTTTGGGGGTTTAGCCTGTGAAATGCAGCCAATACTAGAGATTGCCCGAAAATATAATTTAAGAGTAATCGAAGATGCCGCTCATGCCCTACCAACAACTTATCAAGAAAAATTGATCGGGAGTTTAGAATCTGATGCCACTGTCTATAGTTTTTATGCCACCAAACCTATTGCCACAGGTGAAGGTGGAATGATCGTCACCCGTAATCCAGAAATTGCTAAACGTTGTAGTGTTATGCGACTGCACGGGATTAACCGAGATGCCTTTGATCGCTACACTTCAACCAAACCCTCATGGTATTACGAAGTTGTCGCCCCTGGCTTCAAATACAACATGACGGATATAGCGGCTTCTTTAGGCATTCACCAACTGAAAAAAGCTTGGCAACTCCAGCAAAAACGAGCTAACATAGCACAGCGTTACGATGAAGCTTTTGCCGATTTGCCCTTGCTGCTTCCTCCCAAAGCTAATGCCGGTGATACTCACTCTTGGCATCTCTATGTCATCCGCTTGACTGAAAAAGCACCGATTAACCGGGATGTATTTATCAAACAGATGATAGAAAAAGGAATAGGGTGCAGCGTTCATTACATTCCCTTACACTTACACCCCTATTGGCGAGATACTTATCATCTCCAACCAACAGATTTCCCCCGCACACTCTCAACCTATCAAGGGGCAGTCAGCCTACCCATTTATACTAAAATGACTGAAACAGATCAAGAGTGGGTGATTAAAGCAGTTAGGGAAATTTTAACATGATGGTCGCTAAACGAATTTTCGATCTCCTCTTCTCCCTAATGGGGATTCTGGTTCTTGCCCCCATTTTTCTGGCGATCGCAGTCTGGATCAAAGTTGATTCTCCCGGTTCAGTTTTTTTTCGACAGGTACGAGTTGGACAATTTGGAAAGGAATTTAGAATCTACAAATTTCGGACAATGGTAACAAATGCAGAGGCATTAGGTAAACAAATTACAGTTGGCGAAGATCCCCGAATAACTGATTGTGGGAGGTTTCTCAGAAAGTATAAACTAGATGAATTACCCCAGTTATTCAACGTTTTGAAAGGGGACATGAGTCTAGTGGGTTCCCGTCCAGAAGTTCCCAAATACGTCGCATTATATACCCCAGAACAGCTTAAAGTATTGGAGCTGCCCCCAGGAATCACTGACTTAGCCTCGATTCGATTTCGAAATGAAAGTGAATTGCTCGCCCAAGCTGAGAACCCAGAAGAGTTTTATGTGAAAGAAATTATGCCTCAAAAATTAGAGCTAAATAAGCAGTATCTTGCCCAAGCTAACTTGATTTTTGACTTGTATATTATCCTTCAAACGCTTTGGCGTTTGGGATTTGAGTAAATGTAATTAGGGTTTGCTGAATAAATCTAAAAACCTTGTTGGGTAAAACTTTTAGGCTTTTTGTCAATCAAAAAGTGCCAGCCATTGGAGTGATTGGGGGTAAAATTCAGGTACTTTTTCCCTGAAAATTAGGTAACTGTAGTTTAGACTAAATGAGAAACCTAAAAAGAAAAAAGAGGAAGAATCAAGCAAAATAGAGAGAAAATAAAAGATGTTAAAGAATTTATCCTCTCTCTATGACCAAATATAACAGATATACCAGATTTCGCCAAGATACCTACCAACTGTTAGGTAATGCCAAAGATGCGACCTTTGACTTAATGGATAGCATCATGACTACCAGAAATGCCTATTGCTTGGGAGACTTGTCACTGTCCCCTTTCTTCAGAAGGAAATGGCATAGTACATACGAAGCTCTTGAAGATTGTCGGCTCTTCTAGGTTCTGTGTGAGCATGGTATAATAGTAACACAATATCTCTTGCAAAAGTAATCAAGATATATCCTTTTGTCGGTAACGAAGTTCGTAATTGTAGATACCAGCAATCAAATTCAATCTCAGACCAAATCGCCGTCTGCGATTTCTGTATCTTGATGAAAGTATCCGAAATATTTTG
>NZ_JADBSZ010000069.1:0-9172 GCF_020246425.1 Microcystis sp. M079S1 | reverse complement strand
TGGCTCTTCGTTACTTGGTATGGTTCGATATGGGGGCATAAATCGACTAAATCCTTATCTGGCAAGAGATTTAATTGATTAGTTCGTTCCAGATCGCAAACAATTGACAAAAATTGCGGTAATGTCTGTTTCTATAAGGGTTTCATCCCTTATAACCCCCGTCCATTGCATAACACAAACCGAAGAGCCAAAAATCTAATGCCTGATTTTCAGACCTTTATCGGTATCCTTACCACCCTATTCGTCTTTTTAACAGGAATAATCCTCAACTATGACTCAATCCAACTCGGCAACGAACAAATTATCATCCCCCAATGGTTCGGACTTCTCTTCGCCGGGATTACTTTCAGCCTTGTTACATTGGATCAAATCCTACGGGGGCTTGTCCGACTTGAAAAAACAGAACGAGAAACTCGCCGAACTCGAATCGAAACTCGATACCGTACTGCAATCATCCGATTCCAACTTAACCCCAACAACTTCCACAGAAACCAACTAGCAGATATTTTAGCCCTACTTGAAGAATACCGAGATACACTTTAGTGCAATTCTTGAGGGCGATCGCCGATCTTGTCGGAGGTCAGTGCGATCGCCCTCTTCTTGTTAATCTTGTTGTTAATTAAACTTTAAAACCGCGATCACCTACGCAAATCCGTCTTGCGGTTGCTTGAACTATCAAAACAGATTAGAAAGGCGGTAACTGAAAATGACCAGCGACAATTCCAGGAACGGTAATAAGCTAAACGGCTTTTACTTCGGATCACCGATATAGACTCCAAAAGGGTTATAGCTATTGGATCATGCAGGTTAAGCGCCGTTTAGCTTATCCTCATCCAATTCTTCCCACCGTAGAGCATAGCCATTTACCTCAACCTTAACCGCCGCCAATTGCTCATTCGTTGCTTGTTTCAAAATACGGAAGCGATCGCCAGGAAAACCGATAATACGTCCATCACTGAGTTCAAGGTATATCATGCGTTCTTCTGCCCAGGCTCGAATGGCGGCAGGCTCAACAGTCATTATAGGATTAATGTTTGTGGAAATCACGATAAGCACTCCTTAAAAGGTCTTGATTTTTATGGTTCTTCCGAACTTACACTGTAGAAAATTCCCCAAGCTCCCTCTCTGTCCAGCAATGCTCTAAAGTTGATAAATATCAATCTAACAAAAACTCAAAGCTCTGCTGTACAAGCTTTACAAGCATGAGTTGTTAATAGTTTTGCATGACAGATTCGGTAGAGCCATTTTTATAAACTAGCCTCTCTACTTCCCGTAGCTCATGGGAAGGAATACCACGATTGGAAGCTAAAATGATTATCGGTTCAAGCCAAAATTTACATTCACCATCAGGAGAACGTACATGAATATGTAGCGGTTCGGAACCTTCATCGGAATAGAAGTGAAACCGAAAATGTCCAATTCTAATGACCGTTGACATTCAGTGAAATTCGTAATCATTGAGAGTTGCTGGTTCTTTATTATAGTCGGAAATTGTAGCGATCATTGTCGCACGCCAATCAGACCGATAAGGACTTTCAGGGCGCTCGCCAATCGCGTAGGGTGCAATTAACGCACCTTTTTATTTTTATTGGCTTATTATATGCGTTCTTTATCGAAAGCCTCAATTAATATCTATTCAGGAGACATTATAACATCAATCTCTCGCATCCTTAAACCTTTGTTGATCGCCTTAGAAATACTTTCATCCAGTGCGATCACTATCTTCTTGTTAATTAAACTTTAAAACTGCGATCGCTGGTGGCATTGTTAAGTTTTCTTGAACGGGCGATTTTTGTAATCAAGAGTAGAACCATCAATATTTATGGTTCGGTTGGCTCTTGGTATGATACGAATGTCTATGGAGAAATGGGTGTTATACATTCCAGTCAAATTAAATTTGACAACTAGCGATCGCTTTTCTACGGGAACAGAGAATTAGATAAAAAATACTAATATTTTGTCGCCATCAGGTTCTAGCCGCAATTCAATTGAGTATAAAATGATCTCAGAAAAAGCCTCCAGAAAATGTCAAATCAACCATGAAAAAAATTATTTTGATTTCTAGTCTATCTTTGACAATGGTAGTCGGTGCTTCCTGGGCAAAACCGAATATAGTTTTGGCTGAAACTTGTAATTACTTTGCCGGAACTGCTGTGACGGGAAAAAGCGTTAACATCGATTTATGTTCGATTGTTCCGGCTAGTTCCCGTAGTGTTGACTTTGTTTATTATTTAGGAAATCAACGACTGGTTAGCCAAGCTAATTGTGATAACGGAACTTGGACGACTTTTCCCGAAAGACAAATTCATCGTCCCCGCTCTCAGGCGACTCAAACAATGCTAGAGGTGGTGTGTAGTTACAGATTCAATAGTTCTCAATCCACATCAAGAATCGCTGCGGCAATAGTGTTTTCTCCACCATCAAATGTGAGAACATCCCCCAATGGCAATATCATCTGTTCAGTCAAAGAACGTAGAACCATCAATATTTATGGTTCGGTTGGCCCTTGGTATTATACGGATGTCTGTGGAGAAATGGGTCTTATACATTCCAGTCAAATTAAATTTGACAACTAGAGAGCGCTTTTCCTCCGGAACACAGAAACGGGTAGAATCGATCAATGCAGTTGTTTTCTTTCGAGGTGTCATCATTACTAAGAAAGCTACCCGTTCCTTAGCCGGTATTGCCGGAATTGTCGCCGTTGCCACCTTAATCAGTAAGGTTTTTGGTTTAGTCCGCGAACAGGTAATCGCCGCTGCCTACGGTGTCGGGCCGGTGGTGAACGCCTACGCTTTTGCCTACGTTATCCCCGGTTTTCTGTTAATTCTCCTCGGTGGTATTAACGGCCCCTTTCATAGCGCTTTGGTCAGTGTTTTGGCCAAAAGAGATAAATCCGAGTCCGCGCCGATTGTCGAGACTGTCACCACCCTAGTCAGCGCGATTTTATTAGCTGTCACCGTCTTTTTAATCGTTTTTGCCAATATTTTTATCGATGTTCTCGCTCCCGGTTTAGATGCCGCCACCCGTAGTATGGCCATTCAACAACTGCAAATTATGGCCCCCATGGCGGTTTTAGCCGGTTTAATCGGCATCGGTTTCGGTACTCTCAATGCGGCGGACCAATACTGGCTACCGAGTCTCAGTCCGCTTTTTTCCAGTGTGGCGGTGATTATCGGGGTGGGTTTGCTGGCCTGGTTCCTTGGCGATCGCATTGATAATCCCCAATATATTCAACTAGGGGGTTTTGTCCTCGCCGGTGGTACTCTCGTCGGGGCGCTCTGGCAATGGTTAGCACAAGTGGGCGCACAAGTCAAGGCAGGTTTAGGAAAATTAACATTTCGTTGGGATTGGCGGATTCCGGGGGTGTCGGAGGTGTTGCGGGTGATGATTCCGGCGACCTTATCTTCAGGAATGTTGCATATTAACGTTTATACTGACCTCTTTTTCGCTTCTTTTATCGAAAATGCCGCCGCTTCCATGCGTTACGCCAGTTTTATCGTTCTCACGCCCTTGGGCATCATGTCTAACATGATTCTCGTGCCGTTTATGCCGATATTTTCTCGACTGACGGAACCAGAAAATTGGGGAGAATTGAAGCAAAGAATCCGTCAGGGTTTATTATTGACGGCTTTAACCATGTTACCCTTCACGGCTATCTTTATCGCCCTCGCTTTCCCTGTAGTGCGGGTTATCTATCAACGGGGTGCCTTTAATCTGGCTGCCTCGGAACAGGTGGTTCCCGTATTAATGGCCTACGGTTTCGGGATGTTTTTCTATCTCGGTCGCGATGTTTTAGTACGAGTGTTCTATGCTTTGGGTGATGGCGACACTCCCTTTAAGGTGAGTATGGTGAATATTTTTCTTAATGGTGTGCTGGATTTCCTCTTGTATAAACCTTTTGGTACCCCGGGGATTGTTTTAGCAACCGTGGGGGTTAATATCATTTCTATGGGCATTTTTACGGTGATTTTAAATCGTCGTTTAGGAGGTTTACCTCTGGGAGAATGGGGTTTATCCTTATTGGGATTAACGGTAATTACAATGCTTTCTGGTGTTGCTAGTTGGGGAGCTAGTTGGGGATGGGAAAAGGTTTTCGGTGCTGGTAATATTTTCTTACAATTGTTACAGTTGGGTTTTGCTTCGACCGTAGCGGTGGGTTTATTCCTCCTCGGTGCGATGTTATTGAAGTTACCAGAATTAGACCTATTAATCTCGCGAGTTCGTCAGAAGTTATTGAAAAAATCTTAGGTTTAAGTTGCTGCCTCACTAGATTAAAGAAGGGTTAAACCCTAGCTAATACCAAATCAGTTTTTAAGAGTCTGATTAACTCCCTCCCTCGCTCGTAATTACTGTTATAGGGGACGGAAGAATTTTTTCAATTTGCTCGCCCTCTTTTTGTTTAATGTCAAACAAATCCAATCGGATTTGAAGATTTAACCAAAAATCAGGTTTTAACTCGCTAAACTATTTCTTTTTTGCAGCGATTGCACTCTTATACTAAATCCAGTTATTAAAAACTGATTATGTATTCCCCCTTTTTGCATGAGTGCATGAGTAGGTAGAAAACGGGTTTCTCCGAGAAACCCGTTTTCTGTGCGTTACTCAACGGATTTAGTATAAAACCCTTACCTCGTCTATATTTCACATTTATTCAGCAAACCCTATTTATTTTTAGGAATTGGGGGCAGTTGCGGTGATTTTCGGCGAGAATTAGAACCGGATATTTTCGGGGGTAGGGGTGCAGAATTGCGATTAGATAAACTTTGAAGGCTCTTTTTCATATTAGCAGGTTCCGGCAGTTCTAGAGTTACCCCTTCCCTAGCGGTCATTGTTTGCCCCGGTAGGCATAAATCAAAAACAAAGGCAGAATTATTGGTTAAATCGGCCAGTTCTAATTTTACCATCTCTGGAGAGGATTCTCGTGCTAATAAAGGTTCAATTTCGGTTTTAATCAACTGTTCTAATTGAGCCAGATAATTGATCTTAACAGGAGTAACAATTAAAGTTAACATTTCTTGCCAACCTTGCCCCCCCAATTCTGCCAGAATATCCCCATAACAGCGAATTTTCCAGCTACCTATTCCCAAATCTCGATAGGAAAAAATTTCCAGCCAACCCCCGGCATCCGATCGATAATAATGAGTATATCTTTCACTACTGTCAGGAGATTCGTAATCGATACGCACTTCAATATGGGCAAAAGGAGAATCCAGACGGGCCAAGAGACGATAGTTTCCCGAGACAATTTCTAGGGAATTAGTAGAAATTGTGCGTCCGTGATTCTCCCCTTGTTTTTGCAGTATAAATTCCATAATCTTAGCCTAGGCCTAATGTTTGGCCTTGACGCTAAAACTTAGGATTTGTGCCGAGAGATTTGCGCTTTTAATTCCCCTGCTTGTGTCAATAAATCCGCTTGGGTTAGACTAATTTGTTCTTGGGTGGCCATCCATTTCAGTTGTACCGTGCCATTTTCAGCCTCAGCATCCCCCAAAATTATACAGCCCACGGCCTTAGCTCGATCGGCCCGTTTAAATTGTTTCCCGAAAGCGCTGCCGCTTAAGTCTAACTCGACGCTAAACCCCAATCCGCGTAATTGTTGCGCTAACACCACACTGCGTGCCTCAGCTTTTTCTCCTTTGGAGACGAGATAAAAATCGGGAACCAAAAAAGATAAAGATTGCTTTTGTTGTAATAATATAATCAGACGTTCTAAACCGATCGCCCAACCTACTGCTGGAGTGTCTGGACCACCTAATTGAGCTATTAAACCATCATAACGACCACCACCGCAAACCGTAGCTTGAGCGCCTAAATCATCGGATTGAATTTCAAAGGCCGTATGGGTGTAATAGTCCAATCCTCGCACTAAACAGGGATTAAGATTATAGATAACTCCCAAATCAGTTAGTAAAGATTGTACCCGTTCAAAGTGCTTTTGAGAATCACTGCCGAGATGTTCAAGAATACTGGGGGCATTCTTACAGATAATCTTGGTTTTCTCGTCCTTACTATCCAAAATTCGCAGGGGATTTTTTTCTAATCTCTGTTGAGAATCCGCGTCTAAATCAGCTTTGTAGGGAGTCAAATAATCTAGCAAGGCCTGACGATAATTTTGCCTATCTTGGGCATTTCCCAGGGAATTAATATCTAATTTTAGGTTTTCTAGCCCCACAGCTTTTAATATCTCGCTGGCAAGGGTAATTACTTCCACATCCGCCCTAGGATCATCACTTCCCAACAATTCGACCCCGATTTGATGAAACTGTCGCTGCCTACCCGCTTGCGGACGTTCATAACGAAACATCGGCCCCTGATACCAGAGTCTTTGTACTCCTCCGGCGGCCTGTAATTTGTGTTCAATATAGGCGCGAACGACCCCAGCCGTTCCCTCCGGTCGCAAAGTCAGGGAACGTTGACCGCGATCAAAGAAAGTGTACATTTCTTTACCCACCACGTCCGTCGCTTCCCCGATACCCCGTTCAAAAAGTTGCGTCTGTTCAAAAATGGGAGTTCGTATCTCTTGATACAGCGCAGTCCCTAAAATTCTGGTGGCAGTTTCCTCTAACCACTGCCAGTAACCGACCTCCGCCGGTAAAATATCTTTTGTGCCTCGGATTGCCTGGATTTCGCCCATAGTTCTCTGTATTTTTATCCCTATTTGAACAATCTTAAACCGCTTAGAGTCACTAATACCGTCGATCCTTCATGACCGATGACACCTAGAGGTAAAGTTATATCACCGGCAAAATTGGCTATTAGCAATATGCCGATAAACGCGAGGGCGAAAGTGATATTCTGTTTAACAATGCGATTGGCACGACGACCAAGGTTAATCGCGCTGGGAATTTTGGCTAAATTATCGGACATGAGGATAATATCGGCCGTTTCCAAAGCGACATCACTACCAGCTTTTCCCATGGCAATCCCCACATTAGCCATAGCTAAAGCGGGCGCGTCATTAATGCCATCTCCCACCATAGCGACAGTGTGATATTTTTCTTGTAGATGTTGGATAACGGTTAACTTATCTTCGGGCAGTAAATCAGCGTAAACCTCCTCAATGCCGAGTTTTTCAGCAACTTTATCGGCACTTTGTTGATTATCACCCGTAATTAAAACTATATGTTCGATACCGATCTTTTTTAGCTGCTTCACCAGATTAACTGCCGATTCCCGCAGGGTATCGGCAACAGCGATCGCCCCGATTAGTTGATTCTCTTGTACTACCCAGACGAGGGTTTTACCTTCTTTTTGTAAACGTTCGCGGATAGCTAAGATATTCTGGTCAAGATCAGCAATATGGTCACGAATATAGGCAAAATTGCCCACAGATACCGACTTATCGGCAATTTTTCCCGTGATACCCCGTCCCGATACCGCTTGCACCTGATTAGCACTGAAGAAATTTATACCACGTTCCCTGGCTGTGGCGGTAATAGCGGATCCGATGGGATGTTCCGAACAGGATTCTAGGGATGCAGCCACCGCTAACACCTCATTTTCGCTGACTGCATGGATGGGGATAATTTCCACCACTTGCAACTTACCAAGGGTGAGAGTGCCGGTTTTATCAAAAGCGATCGCTCGTATGCGGCCGATCATCTCCAATCTTGCGCCATTTTTGAATAAAATCCCCTGTTTTGCCCCGTTAGCGATACCCGATAATAAAGCTGGCATAATTGAGGCCATTAAAGCACAGGGAGAAGCCACCACGAGAAAAATTAAGGCCCGATAGATAGTGGTTTCCCAGGTCCAACCCCAGAAAAAAGGCGGTAAAATCCCGAAAATTAAGCCCAAAATCACGATAATTTTCGCATAACCCCGCTCGAAACCTTCGATAAACTGTTGGGAGGGAGGGGATTCATTTTGTGCTTTTTCTACCAAACGAATCACCCTCTCAATTAAGCGACTTTCGGGGGGAGTTTCCACCTTTAAACGTAGCACTCCCGCACCGTTGAGAGTTCCCGCAAAGACTTCTTCCCCGATGGTTTTATCCACGGGAAGCGATTCTCCGGTAATTGGCGCTTGATTAATGGGACTGTTTCCCTCCATAATAATGCCGTCAATGGGGATTAATTCACCCGGTTTGACTAAAACTGTATCACCGATCCGTAATTGCTTGATAGGAACCTCTTTTTCCCTGTCTCCCGTGATTAATCTAGCAGTATCGGGAGTCATGGCCATGAGAGAACGAATATTGCGATCGGTTTTCGCCATGGCAATCTGTTCTAATGCACCACTAATAGCGAAAATCAGGATTAAAACGGCTCCATCGATGATTAGATAGTAATTACTATCCCAGAGTCCCAAAATCGCCGCCCCCAAGGCCGCTACAATCATTAAGAGGTCCACATCCAGTTCTTTTTCCTCCCATAAAGTCGTCAATCCTGCTTGGGTACTCTCGTATCCTCCCACCAGATATGCGATCGCTAGTAGGATGAAAGCCGGGCCGATCAGATTAAAGTGTAGGCATAACCAACCAAAAAAGACTAAAATAGCGCAAATTCCCGCGGCAACTGCCGAGGAATACTCAGACAACCAAGAGGACGAGATACTCTGAATCATGGAGCGATGGCAATTACTTTTCTCCCCATTCTAGAAAAAATTAGATCGATGCAGAAAACCCCTAGGACGTTATCCCCTGCAGCCAACCTAGCTGATAATAATTGGAATTTTGCCGAGGTTTGGATCGATCCGCTGCTATCTCCTCCCTATATCTTGCTTTTACTGGCTGAATCTTCAGGAAACTATCGCGTGTACGATCCCTCTGAGGGTTATCAGGTGGTATTTACCGGTGCGAGTTACGAGGAAGCGGAAAATTGGCTATTAGAGGACGAATTTGAACCGGTAGAGGGACGACTTTCGCCAGTAGAGATATAATTTCCTTATCTCCTTTCCGCTTTTCTTCGATGCTATCCTTACTAAAAAAGCGATGGAATTGGCTAAAATCGCTCTTTATTGGCAGTCCGAGGGCAATTAACCCCAAAAAAGTCAAAAATACTCCTCCAGAAGCCAGCGACGCACCAGAGGGATAGACCGAACTCATGAAAACCGACACGATTTTCTACCGACTTTTTCAAACCTTTCCCGATCTTCTGTTTGAGTTAATCGACTTTCCCAGCGAATTAGCCGATTTCTATCGATTTTCCTCCGTAGAGGTGAAACAACTATC
>NZ_JADBSZ010000068.1:0-19334 GCF_020246425.1 Microcystis sp. M079S1 | reverse complement strand
TCCCTTTGCTGTCATCAAACGTCCTCCTATTAGTCGTCGTCAACTTCACCTGATGGTTTTTTCTAAAGGTGGTAAACGACGTAAATATGGTGGCTCTACCACAAGACATGGGTTCCGTAAAGGAGATTTAGTTTCTTCTCCCAAAGGAATTGGTTATGTTAGTGGAGATACCGAAAAACAGCTATCTGTAAGCGATGCCAATGGTCAACGATTGGGACAGATAGCTGTTAGCAAGATTCAGTTAATTCGTCGTTCTAACGGTTTAATTGTTTCTCGCTAACTTATATAAAGCCGCCCTCCGCTATCGCTAAAGGGCGGGGTTTCAGACCCAATTTTTCGATGACTGCCATTGCCCTCACCATCGCCGGTTCCGATAGTGGTGGCGGCGCGGGAATTCAAGCGGATTTGAAAACCTTCGCCTTCCACCGAGTTCACGGCACCAGCGCCCTTACCTGCGTTACCGCCCAAAATACCCTGGGGGTCGATCGCGTCGAGTCCCTAAGTCCAGAAATGGTAACGGCCCAAATCGATGCCGTGGTCGGGGATTTTGGTGTGCAAGCCGTCAAGACGGGAATGCTGTTCAGCAGCGAGATTATCGAAGCAGTGGCCGAGGCGATCGAGCGCTGGCGTTTAATCAGTTTAGTGGTAGATCCGGTTATGGTTTCGCGGGTAGGAGCCAAATTAATTGATGATCGGGCTGTAGATAGTCTTTTTGATAGTTTAATTCCTCTGGCTTCGATTATTACCCCTAATCGTTACGAGGCGCAGCTTTTAAGTGGCATCGAGATCAATAATTTTGAGGCGATGAAAGCGGCCGCCGAAATTATTTTCCAGAAGTCGGCCACACCAGTATTAGTGAAAGGTGGCGGCATGAAAGGCCGGCTGCGTGGGGTTGATATCTACTTTGATGGGGAGGAATGGGAAACTTTTAAGACCAGAAGCGTCGAAACCAATAACACTCACGGGACTGGTTGTACCCTATCGGCAGCGATCGCTGCTAACCTCGCTTTGGGGGATGACCTGAAAATAGCGGTGAAAAAAGCCAAGGATTACGTTACTAACGCCCTCGATCATTCCCTCCCTATCGGTCAAGGAACCGGTCCTGTGGGCCATTTTTACCGCTTAAAAGCCCTAAATTAGTCAATTCATGACCACTACGCCGCGTATTTCCCCCCAAAGACCCCAGGGTTTCACCGGTCGCCCCTCGGTTCCCCTCTCGGTCTATCGAGAATTGGTCAAAGAATTGCAGGCCACCCAGGCACGGGTGGAATTTCTAGAAGCACAAAACCAGCAACTTGTCAAGAGTAATCGGCAATTACGTCAGGATGGCAAGTGGTGACTTTAATCGATAATCGCAGAGTCCTGTAGGGGCGAAGCATTCGGGTATAACCCATCCCTGAAACCGTAGATTTCCTGTCCGAATGCTTCGCCCTTACTTTTTTAGCAAGTCCTAACCAATTCAGGTAAAGGTTCAGGACCTACCCATCTACCTTGTTTCCAGATTTCCTCATCCTCTACCGGTAACGCATCGGGATCGGAACGGGCAGCTTGATCTATTTCCTCTTCGGTCATCTTGTTGAGACGTTCCCTCTCTTTTAGTTTTTCCGTGCCGGACTCGATGACGATTTTCTCTTGGCTACCGTCCTTTAAGAAAACTGTAATACGCTTTTCGTTTACGCTCATTTGCCCTCCTAGCACTAATTAATCGACACGATTTGCCTCTTAAGGTATATACAAGGCAATAGACCTGTTTTTCAAGTTCTCCAAACGCTATCGTCCGTTTTTCGCCATAACCCCTACGATTATCTGGGATTTCGTAAAGAAAAGTATCGAAAAGATCGAGAATTTCCTCAAAGTCCACATTATGTTTTTCTATGTTAGAACACCGCTTGCTCTCATCCCATTCAAACGAGTCAAGCTTCATAGTTTATCAGTTAAGCCTATAGAAAACCTTTTAGTCTTGAGATAATATTAGGTAGAGATCTGATGGTCTCCGAACCCAATTGGTAGGGCGATAATCAGGCCAGACCGTGGAAACCGTGTGTTTAAGTCAGAGGATAGGGGAGAATGGCAGCGATAGAGAAGGGGGCTAGGGGTGAATAATGGAATTCGATGTATTTCTCTGTCACAATGGTCAGGACAAACCTGAAGTTAAAAAGATTGCCGAAACCCTCAAACAACAAGGTCTAACCCCTTGGCTAGATGAGTGGGAACTACAACCCGGACTGCCTTGGCAGCGAGAACTTGAGAAGCAGATTCAAAACATCAAGTCAGCCGCCGTTTTTGTGGGGGGAAGTGGCATCGGCCCCTGGCAACAGATGGAGATCGAAGCCTATTTACGCCGCTTTGTCAGGAACCAGTGTCCAGTCATACCTGTTCTGCTATCCAATGCGCCCGAGCAACCAGAGCTGCCACTTTTTCTGGAGGGAATGACTTGGGTGGATTTTCGGCGTTTGTCTCCCAAACCTATGGAGCGATTAATTTGGGGAATCACAGGAATTAAACCTCGTTCCCCTCTTGAATTAACTTCCGAAAATTCAAAAACCCCCAATAAAGAGGAGCAGATTAAGCAGATACTTCCAGTTCAGTCCCAAACTTTTACCTTTGAAACCTTTACTGTCAACCCCAATGGTAAAGTCAGCCCACCCGAAAGCAAAACCGCCCGCTACTACAGCGAAGATTTGGGCAACGGCATCACCTTAGAAATGGTCGCCATCCCCGGTGGCACATTCAGGATGGGAACAGAAGACGAGGAAATCGAAAGACTGGTGAAAAAATTTGGTTCGGATAGATTTAGAAGGGAAAGACCACAACATGAAGTAACTGTCCCACCCTTCTTTATGGGTAAGTATCCTATCACCCAGGCCCAGTGGAAAGCGATCGCCGCAACCGCTAAAATAGACATCGACCTAGAGACAAACCCTTCTAACTTCAAAGGGGATGAGCTACCCGTAGAAAGAGTCAACTGGTATCAAGCAACGGAATTTTGTAAACGACTATCAAGAGAAACAAAACGGGAGTATCGACTACCGAGTGAGGCGGAATGGGAGTACGCTTGTCGTGCTGGAACCACCACCCCATTCTACTTTGGGGAAACCATTACGGGGGAATTGGCCAACTACGATGCCAGTAATACCTACGCAGAAGAAGCGAAGGGAGAATATCGAGAAGAAACGACTCCCGTGGGACAATTTCCCCCCAATGCCTTCGGACTGTACGATATGCACGGCAATGTCTGGGAATGGTGCGCCGATACTTGGCATGATAATTATGATGGTGCGCCGACGGATGGCAGTGTCTGGACAGAAAATGGGAATAATAATCGTTCTCCTATGCGGGGCGGTTCTTGGTACTCCTATCCGACTTCCTGCCGTTCCGCTTACCGCAGCCTCAACATCCGCCGCGACCTCAACAGCGACTTCGGTTTTCGGGTGGTGTGCGGTGCTGGGAGGACTTTGTAACCCTTTTTCTCTTTTTTTCCCTTTTTACCCTCATTTCCTTTTCTGGAATTTTTTTGGGCAAATATAGTACAAGTGTATTGATTTAGGGGTGGTCAATTACCTAGGGTTTGCTGAAAAAGTAGGGGCGAAGCATTCGGACAGAAAATCTGAGTAACCCACAGAAAACGGGTTTCTCCGAGAAACCCGTTTTCTGCTAACTGCACATATCTAACTACTTCCTGCCTTAGTTAACAGTTCCCATCTGTTGCCCCTAAGCTTTCTGTTCCTGTTTAGATTTATGTAGGGGATCCATATAAATCTCTAAGCGCTTAAATACCACAGAGGAAAGGGTAGTTAAAACCAAATAAACTAAAGCAACGGCTATATAAATCTCGAAAGCTTTATAGGTAGTGGCTACCATTAACTGACCTTGCCGGAATAACTCTTCAAAACCGATTACTGCCGCTAAACTGGTATCTTTAATTAGGGTGATAAATTCATTCCCCAAGGGTGGCAACATCCGGCGAAAAGCTTGGGGAAAAATCACCTCGTGCATGGTTTGCACTGGGGACATTCCTAGACTAGAACAAGCTTCCCATTGACCATTATCGATCGATTGAATACCGCCGCGCATAATTTCAGCTAAATAGGCCGCCACATTTAAACTTAGGGCAAATAGGGCCGCAGGTAAACGATCTAAGTCGATATTTAAGCCAATTTCTCGGAACAATCCTGGCAAACCAAAATAGATCAAGAATAATTGCACCAGCATCGGTGTTCCCCGAAAGAAATCCACATAGATGCGGCAAATTATTTTTAACCATTTGTAGGGAGAAATCAGGGCAATGGCCACTAAAGTTCCGCCGATTAACCCGAACAGAAAAGACAGAACTGTTAACAGAATTGTCCAGGGAACCCCTTTCACAATCAGGTTATAGAATAATTCTCCCCAGTTAAAACTTGATTCCTGTAAATTATTTAAAGCTGGGGCAACTAAGGGTAATTCTGGCGGTTTTTCTCCAAACCATTGCCTAAAAATAGCATCGTACCGACCACTTTCTATGACTCGACCGAGAGCATCATTAATTAACTGGAGATAGGGGGAATTTTTGGGTAAAGCAATCCCGTAGAATTCCTCCGTTAATAATTCTCCGACTACTTTTACTCCCCGTAAACCCGCTTGTTTAATTGCATACAAAGTCACGGGTTTATCGTTAACTACCGCCTCAACTCGACCATTAATTAATTCCTGCAAAGCTAAAGCCGCCGAGTCAAATTGACTAACTGTTGCCCCCGGTATTTTTGTCGCTTCTAAGGCTCCCGTAGTGCCAATTTGGACGGCAATTCTTTTGCCTTTTAAGTCTTCAAAATTTTTAATTGTCTTATTATCTTCCCGAACAGCGATCGCTAAACCAGCCCTAAAATAAGGTCGAGAAAAAGAAATCGCTTGGGCGCGTTCGGCGGTGATAGTCATGCCACTAATAGCGGCTTCCACTGTTCTCGCTTGTAGAGCCGGAATAATGCCATCAAAGGGTAAATTTCTAAAGTCAATGTTGAGATCGGCTTCCTCCCCAATCGCTCGCATTAAATCGATATCAAATCCGGTTAATTGTCCCCCTTGTTGAAATTCAAAGGGCGGAAAAGTCGCTTCTGTGGCGACTCGAAAAGGATTAGGAGGGGTCTGAGAAAAAGCCGGAATAACAGTTAATCCGAGCGCCAAGACTAATCCTAACAAGGCAAAGATAACTCTCTGTACCGCCCGCCCTCGCCAAAATTTAATCATTTTTTAATTGTTTCTCCTTGATTTTTTCGCTCAACTAAGTTAGTAATTTCGTCCTACTTCCCACCCAAGACAGATGTAGAGAGACTATTTGAGTATTATGATTATTCCTCTTGATAAAATGTCGTCAAGGATACAATCTGGCAGAAACTAATCTCGATACCTTTGTACAGACAGAATGTAAAATTTTTTACGAGAGGATATCATGACCACTACTACCCCTGTGATTGTCAGTGAAGGTTTACGCAAAAGTTACGGCTCTTTAGAGGTACTCAAAGGAGTTACAGGCACTCTTTATCAAGGGGATGTGGTATCGGTAATCGGTCCCTCTGGCTGCGGCAAAAGTACCTTTTTACGCTGTCTCAATCGTTTGGAAACAATTAACGGTGGCCGCTTGGAGGTGATGGGGATTGACATCTCTTCCCCGAAGTTAAATCAATCGGTCCTCCGCAACTTACGCAGCCGGGTAAGTATGGTGTTTCAACACTTTAATCTTTTTCCCCATCTCACCGTTTTACAAAACTTGGTGTTGGCCCCCAAGCAGGTGTTACACCACTCGGAAAATGAGGCTAAAGATACCGCAATTCATTATCTGGAAAAGGTGGGATTGGCCCCAAAAGCCGATGTTTATCCCGACCAATTATCGGGAGGACAAAAACAACGGGTGGCGATCGCTCGCAGTCTCTGCATGAAACCAGAGGTGATTTTATTTGATGAACCCACTTCGGCCCTGGATCCGGAATTAGTCGGGGAAGTGTTAAACGTTATGCGTCAATTGGCCGATGAGGGGATGACTATGGTAGTCGTCACCCACGAAATGCAGTTCGCTAAGGAGGTCTCTAACAAGGTTTTGTTCTTTAATCAAGGTGTCATCGAAGAAGCAGGTGATCCCGACACCTTCTTTAATAATCCCCACAGCGAGCGCCTACAAGCCTTTTTAAGTCGCATCAATAGTAATTAGGGTTTGCTCAATTCAGTATTCAGGAGACAGGAGACAGGTTTTAGGTGTTGGGGGTTGGGGTTTTGGGGTTTTAGTTCAATTTCCCCACTTCCCCACTTCCCCACTTCCCCACACCCTACACCCCACACCCCACACCCTACACCCCACTTCCCCACTTCCCCAACAATTGTAAAGAAATGTTACAATTATGCCGTTATAACAGCTTACCATCTTGACAGGAGGGAAAGACAGTGGTTATAGTAAGGACACATACCCGGGTAAACCAATTTAGTGATATGCAAGACAAGCAAAAAGTCACACTGTACCTTCCCCCTGGAGTCCATCGTCAACTGAAAATAAGAGCCGCGATCGATGAAGAATCGATGTCAGGGCTGGTGGAAAAAGCGATCGCTTTCTACCTAAAATACCCCGAAAAGGTAGAAGAAATCGAAGCCGCCGCCTATGGCAAAACCTATCAGGTTCATGTCTGTCCCGAGTGTGATGCCGCGTTAGTGATGAAAGAAGATCGGCTAAGGTCGATCAAACGCCAGCCCGGAATAGTCGGCGACGAGTTCCCGCTCGAAGTTCCCGAACCCGTTGGCGCTCAAGGAACCGCAGAGGGAGAAGCAGCCTTAGTTCCCTGCTAAACTCTCGGTAGCCGAACAAGGCATCTACAGCCATCAGCCGCCCAAGGTCAAAACCGTTACCACAAATAGGGTCGATGTTATGAAAGAAGAGCTAGAAATTCTCGTCAAGGCTCAGTATCCCCTGATTTACCTCGTCACCTCCGAGGAGGAAAGGGCGGAAGAAGCCATCAGCAAAATAGCCCAACTAAATACACAACATCGACGGGTGTTTGTCTGGACTGTCACCCACGGCATGATCGAACTAGGTCAACCGCGCCAAACCAGTCAACATAATACCGTGTCGCCAGAAGCGGCAATCGAATGGGTAGTGCGTCAACGGGAAGCGGGCATCTACATCTTCAAAGACCTGCATCCGTTCATCACTTCCGCTCCAGTCACTCGCTGGTTAAGAGATGCGATCGCAAGCTTTAAAGGAACCGAAAAAATCATTATTTTAATGTCTCCCCTGCAAGAAGTCCCCATAGAACTAGAGAAAGACGTAGTAGTTCTAGATTTTCCCCTGCCGGACATGGGAGAGTTAGATACAGTTCTCTCGCAACACCTAGGCAAAAATCAAAATCGTCGTACCACCACAGAGGTCCGGGAAAAACTCCTGAAAGCGGCCTTAGGCTTAACCAAAGATGAAGCCGAAAAAGTTTACCGCAAAGCCCATGTAAAAGCGAACAAATTGACGGAAGACGAGGTAGAAATCGTCCTTTCCGAGAAAAAACAACTGATTCGCCGCAACGGAATTTTAGAATACGTTGAAGAAGACGAGACCATCAACGCCGTCGGTGGTCTGGAAGAATTAAAAAAATGGTTAAAACAGCGATCAAACGCCTTTACAGAAAGAGCCAGAGGTTACGGACTCCCCCAACCGAAAGGGATGCTAATTTTAGGAGTACCAGGCTGTGGTAAGTCCTTAATCGCTAAAACCACCTCGCGCCTCTGGAGTTTACCGCTCCTGCGCTTAGATATGGGACGGGTTTACGATGGTTCCATGGTGGGACGGTCTGAGGCTAACCTGCGTAATGCCCTAAAAACTGCTGAATCCATCTCTCCGGCCATTCTGTTCATCGATGAATTAGATAAAGCTTTTGCCGGTGGCACAGGATCCGCCGATTCCGATGGGGGAACCTCTAGCCGCATCTTCGGCTCCTTCCTGACTTGGATGCAGGAAAAAACCTCGCCCGTCTTCGTTATGGCCACAGCTAACCGGATTGAACGGCTACCCGGGGAATTTCTCCGCAAGGGGCGCTTCGATGAAATCTTCTTTGTCGATTTGCCCAATTCCGAAGAAAGACAAGATATCTTTAATATTCACCTGACTAAACGACGCTCCGACATTTCTCGCTTCGATTTGGAGCAGTTAGCCAAGGTATCCGATGGGTTTTCCGGTGCGGAAATAGAACAGGCGCTGATTGCCGCCATGTATGAGGCCTTCGCCCAAGATCGCGAATTCACGCAATTGGACATTATTGCGGCGATTAAGGCGACTCTGCCCCTATCTCGCACCATGACCGAACAGGTAACTGCCCTGCGTGATTGGGCCAGACAACGCGCCCGACCTGCTTCGGCCTCCGTCGCTGAGTACCAGCGATTGGAGTTCTAACAGACTTTCGCCCGCTCCCAACGGGATGAAAGGCTAGTTCTCAGGGACTAGCAATGCCTCGAAAAGCCGCTTGGCGGCACTCTTTAACTCTCAATCTGTTGTTGTTGATTCTTATCTACAAAGAGGAAATTCCAATGTCTCATTTTAGCACTCTCCGGACCAAAATCACCGATGCCGAAATCCTCAAAGCTTCTCTCCGCGACCTCGGTATTAGCGTAAAAACCGAAGCTGATGTTCGTGGTTACAACGGTCAACGGGTTCGCTCCGACATCGTTGCTGTTCTCGATGGCGAATATGATCTCGGTTGGTCTCGCAACACCGACGGCAGTTTCGATTTAATCGCTGACCTCTGGGGTGTAGCCAAAAAACACAATCAAACCGAATTGATCAACTCGATCAACCAAAAATACGCTGTGAACAAAACCCTATCCGAAGTGAAACAGCGCGGTCTGCAAAACGCTAACGTTAAGCTAGTCGTTCAAAGCTAAGATTTACAGCGCGTTCCCAAGCCTAGGGGTTGACCAGTTCGGTTAACCCTTTTTTCTGTCTCTGGGGTATGTTAAGAATAGTAAAATTAACTTGACAAAAATGCTCCGACCCGAAGAAAGAACTAAACTCGATCCGACCAAAGACAGCGATTTTTATGCTTTTCCCCGCTTCGTCACCCACGTGGATGAGGGTTTTATCGATCGATTAACCGCTCTCTACCGAGAGATCTTATCGCCGAATACACGCATTTTAGACCTGATGAGCAGCTGGGTGTCCCATTTACCGGAGGAGATGGAATTTGAGCATATCGAAGGTCACGGGATGAATGGGGAGGAGTTAGCCAAAAATCCCCGCTTGCATAGTTATTTTGTCCAAGACCTCAATGCACAGCCAAAATTGCCCCTAGAGGATAGTTCTTTTGATGCGGTGTTAATCACAGTGTCGGTGCAGTATTTGCAGTATCCAGAGGCGATTTTTGCGGAACTGTATCGCATTTTAAAGCCTAATGGTCTGGTGGTGGTTAGTTTTTCCAATCGGATGTTTTACCAAAAAGCGATCGCTGCTTGGCGCGATAATAGCGATTTAGGCCGGGTGGCCCTAGTGAAATCCTATTTTAAATCGGTGGCGGGATTTAGGGAAGTACAGGCGATCGTTCGTCCTGCTACTACCCCCAGTTTCCTGCAAATGTTAGGAATTATGGTTGCTGATCCCTTCTATGCAGTGATAGGAAAAAAAGAATCCTCTCTAGGATTATAGTCATCGTTTGAATTCTTAATCCCTAATGCTCGCCATCCAATGCCGACTCTGACTGACCAGATTTTTTCTTTTGGTTTCACCTCTTTGAACTCTAGGCTGGGGTGAAATGGATTTTCTTTCCAAATCTGGTAATTTTTCTTGGCTGTTTCTTGTACCCTTTGCGGCAAACTTAGAAAAAGTTGACGAAACCTCTTGGTTCTGGATGACTTCATTCTTCCCCAAAGCCTTTATCTTCTGTTCTCCCCTCTTGTTCTTCTATCAGAGCTTCCTGTGCCATTGTTATTAAAGCTCCCAATTCCATATCTTCGTTGGAAAGGCTTTTCTGCCATTTTAATTCACCTTCAATATCTTCCAGCAATTGTTGAGCAAGTTCATCTTGAAGATGCTCTGGCAGTTTCTGGATTTCTGTGAATGCTTTTTGCAATAGAGTAGTCATGTTTTGTTCATGTTTTACGGGTATTGAACTATTTTACTACTTTTTCTACTCTTGCAATCTAACGGTTTAAGTTTGTCTATAGCTTTATTGTCAACGACTTTAGGGAATAACGGGCTTCAATAAAAGGGCTTCTGAGGGCTGCTCAAGCATTAATAAGCTGTTCGTAATTTAAATTGCTTGTTGAGACGAGGCAAGAGGCAACAGTAAAGGAATTGGAGGAGATTCGGCTAATCTAAGAATAAGCAGTTTAAATAGGGTTTGCTGAATAAATGTGAAATGTAGGCAAGGTAGGGGTTTTGTGGCTTTACGAGCGAAACAGGTGCAAGATTTTTGCGTCTTCATCGGCCCGCGTCCTGTAGGGGCGAAGCATTCGGGCAATAACCTATCGGTGAAACCGGAGATTTTCTATCCGAATGCTTCGCCCGTACTTTTTGCCGCAAACCCTAAATATGTCTTAGCTTACCAGCGCGTCCGCTTCGCCCTAATCTCAATCCTGTTGTGGCAACGATATCAGAGTTTTGTTTTTTACTTTTTGAACAGTCAACCAAACATTTAAACCGTCCACAACTGCTGTTGCCGTTGTGCTAGAATGGCGAAAAATTCTCGCGATTGATAATTATGTTAGCAGAGTTAGCCGCCGCCGAAATCGCTCAAATCGCCTTTGAAGCTGTTATCGGTAAATTAACGGAAGGAGCAATGGATAAAGGTGTAGAATTGTGGCAAAAAATTAAGCAAAAGTTACAAAAGGAACCCACCGCAGCCAAGGTTTTAGCGGCAGCCGAACAAACTAAATCCGAGGCGATGATTGAACAGCAAGTGGTTCCTTTTTTACAGGTAGAAATGCTCAAAGACCCCAATTTTGCCCAAGAAATCCAAACCCTAGCACAACAAATTATGATAATTAATCAGAATCAAACAGAAACGAAAACTCAAATTGGTACGCAAATTAACAAAGATATTAAACAACAATTGAACATTCAAGAAGTTAAGGGTAATTTAAATCTAGGAATCCCTCCTGAATGACTGGCGGATCTGCACGCAACAGCAGACGCAATAGAAAATAATCGCAGTAGTCAAAGGAGTATTTTCAAGGGAGGAGATGCTCGAAAAAGTCTCGTCCATTGGCAGGGAAGGGAGGAGGAAATCACCCAAATTAAGCAGTGGTTTACTGATCCAAATGTTGCGATGATTGGCATCAAAGGAGTTGGAGGAATTGGAAAATCTACCCTAGCCAGTAAAATTTTTGAGGAGAAAATTCCCCTCGATCCTTCCCTAGGAGACGATGAAGATTTATTCCCAAAACGCTTTTGGTGGGAAGCGGGAAATCTGGGGGGATTTAGTGGTTTAGCTCGCCAATTCCTGACGGAATTTGGTTATCCTGTCCCCGAAAAAGAAATAGATTTACAGGAAGCTTTAATCAGACAACTGCAACGCCATCGCCACCTAATTATTATTGATAATCTAGAGAGTTTATTAGGGAAAGATGGTTCTTGGAATAATGAATTTTATCAGCAGTTTTTCACTGCTTGGATAGAAAAAGGTGACACGAGCAAAATTATAGTCACCACCAGAGAAAAGCCCAAAACTAGGGGTTTTAACCATTGGATTGAGCTAAAAGGTTTGAAACCTCCTGAAGGGGCGCAATTGTTAGCGGAATCGCAAATAACAGGGGATCTAGAGAACTTTTCTCGACGGGTGGATGGTCATCCATTACTCCTGCGATTGGTGGCGGATTTACTCCTAGCAGAATTTCCGCAAAACCCCAGTTTAGAAAGGTTAGCGGATTTAGGATTAGGAAATTTATCGCAACTTTTGAGCGATCCACAGGTGGTGGGTAGTCATCGTCAAGAGACAGTGGGAATTGCTTTAGTTTTAGATGCTAGTTTTCAGCGACTTAGCCAAAGACAGCAGGAATTATTCACTAAAACCAGCATTTATCGCCGAGAATTTGATTCTCCGGCAGCCAAAGCGGTGATGGATAATTACCCAGAGATCGCACTGTCCGAGATCACGGCAGATCTGCGAGAATTACAGCGACGATCATTATTAGAAGAAAAAGAGGAAAATCGCCAGCGAATTTTTAGTTTTCAGCCTTTAGTTTGGGAATATGCACAATACAAAGCCGGCGATCAAAGGGAATTACACCAAAAAGCGATCGCCTATTATCTTTCTATTGCTCAACCCGACTCCTGGGAAATCCTCAACGATGTGCAACCTTACCTAGAAATTTTCTATCATCGCTATCAGTTAACCGAGTACGACAATGCTTTTGATATTCTCCGTGCTATCGATGATTTTCTCACCCGACGCGGGTATTATCAAACCCGGGCCGATTATTACCTTGAATTAGTCACTGTTTACCAACAACAGGAGGAGCAAACCAACTGGAATTATGCCGCATCCCTCACCAGTTTAGGCAATGTTTACCAATCCCTAGGAGAATACCCAAAAGCGATCGAGTTTCATCAACAGTCCTTAGCAATCTTTCGGGAAATCGGTGATCGGGGGGGTGAAGCGGCATCCTACCGCAATTTAGGCACTGTTTACGATTCCCTAGGAGAATACGAAAAAGCGATCGAGTTTCATCAACAGTCCTTGGCAATCAAACGGGAAATCGGTGATCGGGGGGGTGAAGCGAAATCCTACAATAATTTAGGCAATGTTTACTATTCCCTAGGAGAATACCAAAAAGCGGTCGAGTTTCATCAACAGTCCCTAGCAATCACACGCGAAATCGGTGATCGGGGGGGTGAAGCGGCATCCTACAATAATTTAGGCAGTGTTTACTATTCCCTAGGAGAATACCAAAAAGCGATCGAGTTTTATCAACAGTCCTTAGCAATCACACGCGAAATCGGTGATCGGGGGGGTGAAGCGCATTCCTACATGGGTTTAGGCATTGTTTACGGTTCCCTAGGAGAATACCAAAAAGCGATCGAGTTTTCTCAACAATCCTTAGCAATCCTTCGGGAAATCGGTGATCGGGGGGGTGAAGCACAATCTTGGTTTAATCTGGGAGTTACCTACTATAAACTCAAGCGTATATCGGAAGCGAAAGAAGCATTTCTTCAGTCGCGGGAATTATTTCAAGCATTGGGGTTAGCAGGATATGTTCAAAAGTGCGATGATAAAATTCGGCAATTAGAAACCCGAAAATATCCCTTAATCGTTGCTTTCTTTCTGGGGGTGGTTATGTTTCCTTTAGTTTTAATTGGGGGGATAATAGTGGCATTGTGGCGATTGTTAAAAAGATGGTTGAGGAAAGCATAATTAGGGGTAGGATGGGTTAAATATCCCTTATTTTTAACCTGAGTTTGACATCTGCTAATTTCCCCTCATAACTACCCTAAAGTGAGAAATTATAGTAATATTTCTAAGGATTGCCAGAAAAGAAAGAGCGCCACGCTGCTGTTCCGATCGCTCCTCCTAAAAGGATAATTAACGTCCAAACTTGATTTTTTTGGGTTCCTTCCAGCTTTTCTAGTCTTCTATCCATCCCATCGACTTTCTCAGTTAGTTTTGCTTGTCCTACTTCTAGCTTAGTTAACCGTTCGTCGATTTTATCAAATTTCTGGTTAAAATCCTTCTGTAAGCTATCAAATTTCTGGTTAACATCCTGTTGGAAGGTATCGATTTTTTGGTTAACTTCCTTGATGCTGTCTTTGATTTCCTTGAGGACGGATTCAAGACTATAAGTAACGGTTTCGTTAGACATTTTGGTAACATCCCTGGGAGTAATGATAGTACAATAATTTTATTTTAATCCTAAATCTGGTTATTAAAGACTGATTATTTATTGCCTGTCCTGATAAGTAGGGAGGCACAATTATTTGTAGGATGGGTTAGCGGTAGCGTAACCCTTGCAGGTGTTGGGTTTCATGCTTCAACCCAACCTACGTTCTGATTATCTATTGCCTCTCCTGATATGTAGCCTATACTCAACGGATTTAGTATAACTATCTCTGCCATTACTTTTGAAAAATGCTATAAATTTCCTCGGCAATATTTCTGCTACCTCCGGACTCTCCCACTCTAATTTTGCCATTTTCTAAACATCTGTGTAAATAAGGAGAATCTGTCAAAATATCAATAATTTTAACCGCGGCATTTTTAAATAAATTTACCTCCGTGGGTTTCTGTCCAATAGTTATCACCGATTCCCCTAATAAGCGCATTTGTGCCTCGGCAAAAGGGTAGGTAAATTGGGGACCAAATCCGGGTATTTGTAGGACGGGTTTTCCTAATCCCACCGCTTGTTCTACTGCTGTCCCCGCCATGGCTAAACAAGCGTCACAATGGTGTAGAATATCGGCAAAAGCATCACGATAACAGCACAATAAAGCCCCATTTTTCTCTAATTTTCCCGCTCCTAAATAATGCCATCCTTCTTGTTTAGCTAAATTTTCTAAGTCGGTTTCTCTGATACTAGGAATGATAGCAGCCCGAAACTGTATCGGTTTAATTTTAACTATTTCCTCACAGACTTGTAACTGTAAAGCCAAATTACTCAAAGCTTCGGGTAAACGACTCCCCGCTAATAAAGCAACCATGGGAATTTGACGATCTAATTCTAAATCTTTACCCGTTGGTGTTAAGACATCCATAATCGGATAACCAGCAAAAATCGCTTTTTTAATACCCCGATTTTGTAGGTCTGTTGCTGTATATTTATCCCGGGTAAAAACTCTTAAACAATTCTTCGATCTTAAACATAATTCCGTGAGTAAAGGTAATTTAATTGTGCCTTCGTAATAACTGGAAGTAGAAACAATAAAAGCCACAAAGGGACGACCGGTTAAACGAGCGATCGCAATCGGCACGATATCCCCCACTGCTATCAATAAATCACAATCCTTGCTAACTTTAAAAGCTGCCTGAATTTGCTGAATAGTTAGACTAATTAATCCCGCACCAATATCCTTAATCCAATTCAAAGGATTGGTATAAATAATTCCCCCCGATGGCATAGTGGCAGTGGGGGCAATAATTGGTACTGACAATTTTTGATAAGCTTTTCCCTCTCCCACTAAAGGCAAAGCAGCTATAGATAATTGGGGCTGAATTTTTTGTAATTCCCCCAGAATTAAACTAGCATTTAAATCCTCGCCATGACCATTACTAAGAAATAAAACCTGTTTAAGCATCGATTTGTTATCCTCTATATTACCTTGCTGCCAAAGAAACTGCCACCGTCACCGATTTGGCTTCTATTTGCTTGCTTACTAGCAAAGTATGGCCCATTTTTAAAGCGGCAGCTTCAGCGACGCTAGGGGTTCCTTCTTTCTTGTTGACAATAGCCGAGGGATTGGGGACATTAATATCTCTCAACTCCTCAGCAGTAAAGGTTTTTAGTGGCAATCCTTGCTCTTGACAATAGGCAATTAAACCCTGTTCATCAGCTTTGATGTCAAGGGTGGCGATACCGGCAATAGCGGCTAAAGAGAGGTGATAACGCTTAAAAACATCCCTAATTGCCCTATCTATGACCGCTTTCTCCGTCCCACGGATGCAACCTATTCCTAACCATAATAATCGTCCATGGCACTGCACTTTTGCCCCGGAAGGATCGGGGTAAAAACCAGGTTGGCTAAAACCTGTCCACAGGGGACCTATCCCGATTAAATCGATTGCGGGTGAGTGGAAAGCGGGGGAAGCGCTAGTCATACAAGACTACAATATTTTTACCGGTTGAAATTGTTCGCCTTCGTCCAGTTGCCAAGCTTGTAAATCGATCGCTCGTCCTGAAACTACAGAGACAATTAAATAAGTATATCCTGACCAGGCTAATTGGCGATCAATTTCCGAGGGAATGGCGGCATGATCGGGATGGGAATGATAGATACCAATAATTTCTAGCTGGTTTTCCCGCGCCGATTTTTGAGCTTGTAAAAGCACTTCTGGAGCAATACTAAAGCGGTTTTTCCTATTACCTGACCAGTTATTTTCTGTGGTTTGCACGGTGATCACTTGGGCTGCTGTTTCGGTAATTTTTCCCAAGAGTAACCCACAACATTCTTCGGGATAGGTGGATTCTGCGTGGGTGAAAATACGCTGGTAAATTTGGTCTGTAATCAGGATCATAAGGGAAAATTTTCAAAACCTATTGATGTTAGTTTGCTTTGGCTATAGGGAACTTGAAAACTGGGTGCATCTCAATTTGGTCGAAATATCTATAGGACATTTTGGACGCAGGCGATGCGCCCTTACCATTGGCGCAATAATATTATTGTAGGGACTAATTGCCTTCGCTCTCTTTTAGTAACTTCTGCATCGCTGACTTAGGAATAACTTATTCTTGGCCGGTTCCAGCCAATGTTAAATTTATCTTATTGTTCCCTAACCTTTGCCACTGAACTGATAAATGTCGATCGATTTTCGCAATCTTAATACACTTTGGGGTTCTATTTTAGTCGAAACATTGGCCCGTTTGGGATTGAAGATAGGGGTGGTTTCTCCCGGATCGCGATCGACTCCTTTAACGATAGCCTTGGCAAGACATCCCCAGATTGAAGCTATTCCCATCTTAGACGAGCGCTCGGCCGCCTTTTTTGCCCTGGGATTAGCCAAACAATTATATCAACCAGTGGTTTTAGTCTGCACTTCTGGCACTGCCACGGCTAATTTTTATCCCGCAGTCATTGAAGCAAAAGAAAGTCATGTCCCTTTATTAATTCTAACCGCCGATCGCCCCCCAGAATTGCGTCATGCTCATGCCGGTCAGACTATCGATCAAGTCAAACTCTACGGTAATTATCCAAATTGGCAAGCGGAAATTAGCTGTCCTAGTGCCAATATCGAGCGTTTACGCTATCTCCGTCAAACTATCATCCACGCGTGGTGGCGCTGTCTTGATCCTGTCCCCGGAGTGGTGCATCTGAACTTACCATTTCGGGATCCCCTCGCACCAACTCCCGATCTAGAAATTAACAATTTAGAGGCTAATTTTGACCAAGAGGCTTTTTTTAGCCACATATCTCGGCAAAATATGCCAATTAACCACTCAATTCTCCAAATTAATTCTTTACCCTCCAAAGGAATTATCATCGCAGGATTAGCTTCCCCGCAAAACCCTGAAAGTTACTGTCAGGCGATCGCTAATTTAGCCCGATCGCAACAATATCCCGTCTTAGCGGAAGCTTTATCTCCTCTGCGAAACTATGCAGGGTTAAATACCCATCTCATCACCACCTATGATTTATTATTGCGGAATCCTGCCCTTAGAACCCAATTAACCCCCGATGTTGTCCTGCAAATTGGCGAATTACCCACCAGCAAAGAATTACGGACCTGGTTAGAAGAAATCGACTGTCCGCGCTGGATTATCGATCCCCATCCCGATAATTACGATCCTCTACAGGGAAAAACCAGACATCTCAGGGTAAATATCGAGCAATTAGGGGATTTATTCCCAGATCAAACCGAGAATAACCAAGAATATCGGCAATTATGGCAAAAATTCGACCAGCAAGCTCGATTAACCATCGATCGCCTTTTGGCAGCAGAAACTAAACTGATTGAAGGTAAAATCCCCTGGCTGCTCTCCCAATACCTCCCCCCCCGCACCCCGATCTTTATCTCTAATAGTATGCCTGTTCGCTATGCCGAATTTTTTAACCCGCCTAGCGATCGCCAAATTCGTCCCTATTTTAACCGCGGGGCCAATGGCATCGACGGCAACCTCTCCACTGCGATAGGAATAGCTTATAAAAATGTCCCTAGTCTGCTATTAACGGGAGATTTAGCCCTATTACACGACACAAATGGTTTTTTAATCAAAAAATATTTTGTTGGCTCCTTGACCATAATTTTAATCAATAACAAGGGGGGAGGCATTTTCCAGATGTTGCCGATCGCCAAATTTGACCCTCCCTTTGAAGAATTTTTTGCCACTCCCCAAAATATCGACTTTTGCCAACTCTGTCGCACCTACGGTATTGATTACCATTTAATCAGCGATTGGACTGATTTTCAGGAAAAAATCGCAGTTTTGCCGGAATCAGGGATAAGATTACTAGAAATATCCTGCGATCGAGCTTTTAATACCCAATGGTTCCTCAGTAATTATGTGTAGGGTGTGGGGTGTGGGGAAGTGGGGAAGTGGGGAGAATAAAGCTGCCTATTGCAAGAGTGCCTATCCTGATATGTAGCCTATACTCAACGGATTTAGTATTAATTCCCTTTTTCGAGAAAGTGAATACAATGGGTGGAAAGTGCGTTAAAAAAGTCCGATGAATCGACAAAGACGGCAAAAATCAAGACAATTTTCTCTCCCTAGATATTCTATCTTTCCCCCGGAACAATGGCGATCGGGAGTGACTTCTTTGGTGATTAGCTTGGTCTTGTCCCTACTGATTTTAAAACTGAATACCTCTAGTCTTTCCACTGCAACCATAAATATTTTTAATCCCTCCACTGTGGGGGAGAATTTAGCCGGTAAGAGTCTAGATGAGTTAGAAAAGCAGAAAATCGCCGAATTTTTGCAAATTACCCCGCCAGAAACCGAATTAACCCTCGATCGCACCCCTTTGTTTATTCTCCACGACACAGCTTGGAGTATTGTAAAGTTTCAATACAAATATAGTCAGATATAGTCAACCATGGTAATATGTACAGACAAAACTATCAGACTAGGCAAAAAGACAACCCTTCAAAACCCGACGCTGAGTTAAAAGACAACGGACAATAATGTTAGTAGCCGAAAGACACATTATCAAGAAAGGACATCGATTTTGGGCTGAGATAGATAATTTATCTTGGCAGTCTAAAAATCTCTACAACTCAGCCAATTATTTAATCCGACAAAACTTCATTTATGGCCATGGCTATTTGACCTATAATCAGATGGCCTCTCTCATGAAAGAGACAGAACAGTATCAAGCTTTACCCGCTAAAGTTTCCCAACAAGTTTTAAGAGGATTAGACCGGAACTGGACATCATTTTTTGCCGCTTCATCGGAGTTTAAAAGTCACCCCGATAAATTTCTAGGAAAACCCAAAATCCCTAGCTATAAGGAGCCAAAAAAAGGAAGAAATCTCTTAGTTTACACGATTCAAGCCCTAAGCAAAGTAGGTCTTAGGCAAGGATTAGTCAAGCTATCAGGGACTTCAATTGCGTTGCCGACGAGAGTAGCGGAGCGCATAGCAGAAGTCAGAATAGTTCCTAAATGTGATTGTTATGTAATCGAGGTAATTTATGAGAAAACCGAACAGTTCTTAGCTCCTAATGAAAAGATAGCTGCGATAGATTTAGGCATA
>NZ_JADBSZ010000067.1:0-9910 GCF_020246425.1 Microcystis sp. M079S1 | reverse complement strand
CCGGCATGGGAGTGATCAGGGGGAAAATTCAGGGACTTTTTCCCTGAAAATTAGGTAATTGGCCACCTCAAAACCGGTAAAACCCCACACCCCACACCCCACACCCCACACCCTGCCACCACCGAAAAACTTTTTCAGCAAGCCCTAGATAACAAGTGATATTCTAGTGGGTTCGGATAGGACATAATCGTGTAAGACGTGAGTAGGGGAAACCAGAAAGCGCAGTGATGAGCTTCGAGAATCCCTCCCATGAGCGCTTCGGGGAGTGTCAATTAATTGTATGTCTTTGGTAATTTGTACGGGTTTTCATGATTCTAGACTGACCGAGGATTTTTTAGGACATCTGGGGAGCAAATCGGTCAAATTACGTTCCTATATTATTATTTCGCCTTTTTCTTGCTTAAATGAAGCTTTTTCACCGGGAGAAGCTCTAACCTTGATTGGGTTTAGTGCGGGGGTGGTAAATGCGATCGCTTTAGCTCATTATTGGCAAGCTCAAGGGGCAAAAATTGCAGCTTTAATAGCTCTGGACGGGTGGGGAGTGCCATTAATCGGTAATTTTCCCATTTATCGCCTTAGTCACGATTATTTTACCCATTGGAGTTCCTGTTTATTGGGTAGCGGTCAAGAAAATTTTTATGCAGATCCACCTGTAGATCATCTTAGCCTCTGGTCGTCCCCCGATCGAGTGACCGGTTGGTCTATCAATGGTAATTTTGTCCAACGCACCACAGCGTTAACTTTTTTATTAAATCGGTTAGGCAAGAATCAATTAACTATAATTAGGTAGTCCCCTCCCTATCTTTCCTATTTCTTTACCGCTGCTGATTTATGAGTACATCCGTTCCGAGTTCTTCAATTCTCTTGGTGGGAATTGAGGAGAATATCGCTAAACTAGCTAGTGCGGACTTGAAAGAAGCAGGTTATCGTCCCCTGATCGTGCCTAGCATTGATATGGCTTTCCCAGAAGTGAAAAGTTGGCAGCCAGCGATGATTATACTCGATCGCTTCCTCGCAGCGGAGGCCGGTGTGAATTTTTGTCGTCGTTTACGTTCCCAGGGAAGTCGCGTTTATATTATTTTGTTAGTATCTCAAGAAACCCTAGAAGAACGTCTCGCCTGTTTGGAAGCGGGAGCCGACGATTATTTTCTCAAACCCTATAATTCGCAATCTTTTCTCAAATTAATCCGTTTTTACCTGCAACCTCTGGAAATTACCCCCGAACAATTGCGTTTCGGTGACTTAGTATTAGATTTAGCCAGTCGTCGTCTCTCCTATAAAAACAAAAATATTGAGTTGACGATGAAGGAATTTGAACTGCTGCGCTACCTAATGATTCATCCCAAAGAAGTATTATCGAGGGAGAAAATTCTCGAAAATGTCTGGGGAGACGAATTTCAAGGAGAATCAAACGTTATTGAGGTATATATTCGCTATTTACGCCTGAAGATGGAGGCTGGTGGACAAAAACGCCTCATTCATACCGTGCGCGGTGTCGGCTACGTTTTACGGGAATCTTAACAGTAATCAGTAATCAGTGATCAGTAATCAGTGATCAGTAGATTGCTTTTATTTAATCTCCCTACACCCTACACCCTACACCCCACACCCCACACCCCACAACCTACACCCTACACCCCACACCCTACACCCTACACCCCACACCCCAGACCCCACAACCTACACCCCACACCCTACACCCCACACCCCACCAGCCTAGTCAAGCGCTGCTATTCAATTTGGATGGAGTTGGGGGAATCGATAGGAGGGGTGGAACTTCCTGGAGTGATAGTTTGACGGTATTGACTATAAAGACGGTCGCGCCAAGCAAAAAAGCCCTCGTAGGCGCTATTATCGGCTAACCCCGGAATCCCCTTGCCTTGCAATTCCCTGGGTAAGTTGAGATAGGAACCCTGGGGAAACTGAAGCAGTACACTTAATCCCGCCACGGCTAAATCGGCTAAAGTGGGCTGATCCCCGACTAAATAGGGACGATTGTTTAAAATGAGGTTCAAAGCCTCTAAATCCTGTTCTAGCCCCTTTTTCGCTGTATTGATAGCATCTTTTCCCAGACCTACACCCGCCCCCAAAATATCAATTAATTCCCCTGGCATAGAACCCAGCAACAAGCGCATAAAACCGGGAGTTTCCTGGGGTAAAAAAGCGGTACGAAAGTTTTGATTTTGGGCAAAAGCGCCGAGAAAAGCGGTTCTTCCTTTTAATCCCAGGGATTCATCGGCCCATTCTTCGATTAATAAACATTGACCCCGTTGTAGGGGATCTGTGGGGATAATTGGTTTTTCAGGATACTTGCGATCGAGATAAAAAGCAATCTCCGTCGAGTCAGCAATGTAAGTATCACCATCCTTGAGGACGGGAACCTGGCGCTGTCCGGAAAGACGGAATAATTCTAATTGTCCCACCCCCGGCACCACGTCCCTTTTTTTATAGGCAAGTCCTTTATAGTCGAGGATGAGACGGACTTTCTCACAATAGGCAGATAATTCAAATTGGTAGAGTTCTAGCATGGGATGATATGGCCTCTCGATAAATCAGTTTCTCCCTGATTACTCTAACCCTATCGGGCATCGGTCGTCTAAACTTAAAGACTTTACTCCGATTTTGTCCGAACATTTGTACTAAAAACGAGCCAGGCGAAAAAATAATCGTTTGCTAATTTTAGGAGTTAGGCTGGGTACTCTTGGGGAAGATAGACCAGATCCAGCAACCCCAACTCAATACTGCCACGCTTTTAGGTTAGGATATTTTCAGGCAATAAAAGCGAGGAATAACTTATATATTCTGGCAAGCTGACTCGCGAGAGACCAATAGCATACCGCTATAGTAGAGGCGTGCGAGGGCTGGCTCCTTTCTCGGATCAGAGGTTACTATGCAATTATCCATCGACGTTTTTAATGACGTAGTTCGCTATCTCGACAGCCACGAAGAAAAATTACGGATCAAAAAATTAATCTTTTGTATCTGTAAAAAATATTGGGAAAATGAGCCTAATATTTTGAACAGTGTGGCTATGGAAGACTTGGTGAAGGAGTTAGTGCAACTCAAAACCAATAAAGAACAATTAACTTTTTCTGTTTATAAATTAGTTAAAACCCTCAATCGTCCTAAAGTTTATCTGGGAGTAGCCACGGTTATTATCGAGCAAATCAGTCAATTATATAGTAATATTGCTGCCGCCTACGACAATCAATTATTACCAGTGGAACCGGAAGTTAACCCTAGCTTCACCACCGTTAATAATGATGTCAACAACGAGGAAGATAATTTATTAAGACAGGTGGTTAGTGGAATAGAAAATCATCGAGAGACAGCGAGAATTCAAAAATTAATGTTTGCCGCTTGTAAAAATCGTTGGGAAAACGATCAAGCGGTGATTAATAATTATGGCTTAAAAAATATTGTTTTAGAACTTCAGCGAAACAATCCCAATTTCCTAAGCTTGCGACAAACTTTCAAACAAGTTGCCGAAAAGATTAATAAAAAAGCTCTCTACCTAGCCCTAGCCGATATTATTCTTACCGAACTAGAGCCTCTTTACGATAATGATAACGATGACGAAGAAGAGGATAATGAGTCAAAAAGTCAAATCTTGAACAATCAAATAGTTCATCTAAAGAATGATTCTGATTCTGCGGCTAAAACCAGATGTTTCTCCCCCTCTAGAAGTGAACCTGTGGATTTTGCCTCTTCGATTATCAATCTAAATGAACCGCAAGTAGGAATGGAATTGCCCTTGGCCGAGCCGGCTTCCTCAAATAACAATACCAGTAATTTCCCACAAATTACTGCCTATGACCCCTTTGAAACTCGTTTAGAAATTTTCCAGTATGCTAATCCTTTACGAGCCAAAATATTGATTTTCTCGCTCCTATTTCATCCTTGGGATCGGAGCGGTCAAGATTGGTCAACTCTGCGAAGTTATACCCTAGAAGATTTACTACAACAACTCATCCAAAGTGGGAAATCTCTCAAGGATATCGAAATTCAACTATACAATATTGCTCAAACCCAAATGGATCCGGATGCTAACGTTCAAACCGCCAGTATTCTGGTGCAAACTTTACAAAAAATTCTTTAATTTTTTACCCAAATTTATCTGGATATTCTACCTATGAAACCCACCGAATTAATTGAACGTTATGCCGCAGGAGAAACTCAATTTAGTGGCTTAAAATTACCAGGAGTTAATTTAGTTGGTGCTGACTTAATTGGCATTGTTTTAAATGAAGCAGATCTGCACGGAGCCAATCTTCTCTTTACCTATCTTAACCGGGCTAATCTCGCTAAAGCTAATCTCGTGGCAGCTAATTTAAGCGGTGCTAGTCTCAACCAAGCTGACTTAAATGGGGCAGATTTACGCAGTGCCAATTTACACGGAGCGATGCTACAAGGGGCTAATCTTCGTGATACTGATATAACCCTAGCTACTTTACTTGATGCTAACTTAATCGGGGCGGATTTACGGGGGGCTGATTTAAGTGGTGCTAACCTCACTGGTGCTTGTTTGCGAGGAACAAATATGCGTCAGGAAAAGAAAAATCATAACACTATTTTACAAGGGGCTAATTTCTCCCGCGCCGACCTGCAAGGGGCTAATATGAAAGGGGTTGATCTGGTGCGAGCTAATCTAGTAGGAGCCAATTTAAAGGATGCTAATTTGTGCAATGTTGACCTGAGAAAAGCGGATTTAACTAATGCTAATCTCCAAGATGCTTTACTTACTGATGCTAATTTAATCGGGGCGCATTTAGTGGGGGCAAATCTAGCGGGAGCCAATTTACTGCGATCAAAAATGAGCGATACGGAGGCAATGGGGGCAAATTTCCATAGTGCAATTATGACTCAAATAAAATTTGATCGAGCTAATCTTAGTCAAGCTAATTTTCAAGCAGCAAGAATGAATCATGCTGACTTAAGAAGGGCTAATCTTTCAGGAGTTAATTTCAGCGAAGCGGATTTAGTCGATGCTTTCTTTGCTAGAGCAAATCTCACCGGTGCCGATTTAAGTAATGCTAATCTAACTCGTGCCGAGTTAATGAGTGCTAATATGATGGGAGTTAACTTCTGCGGTGCAATTATGCCCGATGGCCGGATTAATAATTAAAATTACTAGACGATTTTGTTGCCAATTATTCCGGTATAATTGAAGGTAGAATTGAGGGTAGTATTATGGTTGAGCCAGCAATTATTGCGGAAGATATGGGCAAAATCTACACCACCATTACAGTTATCAATCGCGCGGATCAAATTTTAGCGGCGGCGGCGGTGATTTCTCCCGATCAAATTCGCTCTCTTACCCTAGAAAATGTCTTAGTGGATACGGGGGCAACTACTCTTTGTCTAGTGCCAGAAGTAGTCTCCCGCTTGGGTTTACAGCTTTTAAAAGAAGTAGATGTGGCTACGGCTAAAGGCATAGGAAAAGCGAGAATTTTTCGCGATGCCACCTTGATTATCGCGGGACGGGAAGGGACTTTTGAATGTTTGGAATTATCCGGAGGTCAAAACAATTTATTAGGAGTAATTCCTTTAGAAGCTTTGGGATTAGAACCAGATCTTCGCAGCCAAAAATTGCGGGTTTTACCCACAGAATCCAACGAGACTTATTTAACAATTTTATCGAACAAAATAGCTCTATAAAATCACTTTTTGTCTGACTGTTCCTGCTCTTTCAGCTATAGCGATAATCTCGATTTCTTGACCAGAAACTCCCTTAATCACCCATTCCACCGTACGGCGATAATCTAAACCGTGAGCAAGACTACTATATACTTTATTTGATCGCCCTTCTAAGTGACCGATTTCCTGCTCTAATTTTCCCACTATTAAACTCACCTCATCGGCTAAATTTAACTTGACTTGAATGGGACGAACAATCTTTCTTTCCAGTGCCTTTTTACTGGTATAAGTGGGTAAGAATCCCTGATTTTCCAACTGTAAAACCAGATGATAAATACCATTTCCCTCCGACTTAAGATCAAGACGAGAGATAGCTAAAAGAGGTGACATCAAAGCATGGGCAATAGTAAACTGACATTGTTTCTCACATAAATCTGGTAAATACTTTTCTGGGGCATTTTGCCAGACATTTTTAAAGTCCCAACCGCCAATTTCCACCTCTCCCAATTGGGGATGATCAAAACTTTGCCAATTAATAAAACCCTTTCCCGCTAAATTCTCATCATTCCAACGCTGTAACTTCAATTCATCTTCAAAAGGATGCCAGCGAAACCATTGAATATAATCATCTTTTTTCACTCCCGCTTGGGTGGGTGCATCCCATAACTCCACCGTAAAACCATACCAACCAAAATGATCGTAACCATAATCATCCATGGCACCGTTAATCACTTCTTTGGGATGATCACGAAAACCGTGATAGACAGAAACGCATTCATAACCAGTCATTGCTTTTCCCTTATCAGCAATATATGTATACATTTCTAAGTCTTCCACGGGGAAATATTCATCGGGATGGGTGCTATAGGGACGCAACATTACTGCTGAATAGGTATGATAGGTAACGAAGCCATTAATATTGGTGTTATTTGCCCAAAATTCGGCTTCTGCACGGGTTTCTGGCTCTGAAAAGGGAAAATATCCCGCCCCCTGTTGTTCCCCTTCAGGAACCCAATAAACGGGATAATTGCGGTTAAAATCCAAGCCCTCTAGGGTGGGGGCAGTGGTAAAATTATAGCCATCGTAATCGCGGATTAAACCTTCGGTGAGCAAAGTGTAAAAAGTTCCTTCAAATTCCTCCGGTTCGCGACGCACCATAATGCGAGGATCTTGTTCAGAAATTTTCCAAGCGCCACAGGTATCTTTTTGGCGCATTTGTAAGATTAAACCATCGCCGTTAATATCTTCAGGATATAGCCCCGGTTTCTCGTCCGTGTGGGGATAGGGGCGAATACTCGATCGTAACATATAGGGAGTGGTGAGATATTTTTCTGCTCCATCCACGGCTAATCGCGGCAAAATATAGACAGTGTAATGGTCAAGAAGTCTGGTAATTGGCGAATTATGACCGTATTGGCTCAAAAGATGAGAGATAGTATAGAGAGCGACGGCAGAACCTGTTACTTCCCCCGCATGGGTGTTAGCATCAATCCAATAGGCAGGTTTTTCTAAATAGGGGCCTGTGGCTTGATTTGTTAGGGTAGTTAACCAGATATCTCGATTTTCGTAGCTTTTACCGATCGAGGTGAGGCTAATTAAATTAGGATAGGATGAGGCTAGGTTTTTCAGGAAAGAAACTAATTCTTCGTAGGGGTAATAGTGGCTAAAATCAAACATAATCTTCTGCAACTAAAAAAAAGGAGTCTCGCGTTAATTTGACAAAATATGGGATAATAACAGTAAAAAACTATGGATAGTCAAGATATCGCTCGCTACATTGAAGAAACTAACGGTATTTCCAAGCCTTGGCTGTTGGTGCAATTGCGTCTCAAAAAACTGCAAGAACGTCGTGCCAGTCTTTCCCAACAGGAATATATCCAAGAATTGGATGATATTCAGCAAGACTTAATGAAATTGGGCGAATGGTGGCGAGGAATCGAGTCAGAAGTCTTTAAACCCTAAGCGGTGGCGATAATCTGTAATACTCGCGGTAAATCCTCAAATTCGCCGATGATGCGTTTCACCGGTTGCGGCCAAACCCGGACTAAAGTGGGAATAGCAGAGACATGATTAGATTCCGCTTGTTCTGGATGCTTAGAGATATCGATCACTTTCAGGGTATAGGGATGGTGTAATTCTCGTTCTAGAAGCTGATGGATCGATTCTAGGGTGTGTTTAGTATTGGCATTATTACCGGAGACAAATAACCGCAAAACATAACCCTTGGGACTAGGGTTAGTATAGTCAGAGTCAGCACTAATCCCCGAAGTCGTTGCGGGGCGCTCCTGATAACGGAGAATCAGATCGTGGGATTGCCAAAGTTGGGGAAACTGCTGACGATAGGTTTCTAAGATAGTGGGATTAGAGGATTGTTCCTGCCAAGGTACAGTAAACCAAGCTCGCTCGTCCGTGGCGAAAATAGCATTTAATAAAGGCTGATAGCGACGGACAAGGGGATAGACTTCGGCTCTAGTATGAATACGGTGACTGTAGGGATCTCGCCAGCGATCGATGGTAGCGGTAAAACTCGGAACTAAAAAATGGGGAGGTTCTGGCAATCCTAAAGCGGACTGGAGAGCAGCGCAGAGATTCAGATGCCAATGAGTTTGTTTATCAGGATCGATACAGTAAATCAGGTCGCCCCCGGGGGTAAACAGGGCGATGCCTTTAAAAATATCGGGCAACACAATCGCGGAAGTGGTCACTTGAGGGGTTCCCCTAGGGAATCAATAGGAGCTTCTATTTTTCTAGACTACTAAACTCTTGACCCCTCAAGGATTTCCTTCAGGGTTTTTCTAGATTCTACCCCGCAGCATCATCGCCATTTCATTGGGAACCGGGGACATTTCCAGGGCGACCTCATCGCTAATCCGTCCCTCTTGATAGAGGTTAAACAGAGATTGATTAGTGGTAATCATGCCATCATATTCGCCATCTCTCATTAATTCGATAATTTCGTCATTTTTGCCGCTGCGAATGTAATCTTTGACGGTTTCTGTGTTGACGAGAATATCGTGAAAAGCAGTCCGTTTACTATCGCTGGTACGACATAAACCCTGGGAAATAATACAAACCAAGGATTCCGCGATCGCCACCCGCATCGATTCCCGTTCCTCGGCGGTATAAAGAGTTAAAATCCGCTCCAGAGTTTTAACGGCGCTGTTGGTGTGCAGGGTTCCCATGACTAAGTGACCGGTTTGGGCAGCTTTCAGGGCAGTATTAACGGTGGATTTGTCCCGCATCTCCCCCACCAGAATAATATCTGGGTCTTCCCGCAAAGAGGCTTTTAGGGCATTATCGAACTCATGGGTGTGCATTCCCACTTCCCTTTGTTTGATCAAACTGCGACGACTTTGATGGACAAATTCGATCGGGTCTTCGATGGTGATAATATGTTTGGCGTGTTCTTTATTGATGTAATCGATCATGGCTGCTAGGGTGGTGGATTTCCCTGAACCCGTCGGACCGGTGATTAAAATCAATCCCTTATGCACATCGCACACATTCCGGAACACAGCCGGTAAGCCCAATTGTTTCATAGTGAGGATTTTCATGGGAATTAGACGCAAAACCATCCCAGGACCGCGCAGACTTTCAAAGATATTAATCCGCACCCTAGCGAATTCGTACTGAGTTGCACCGTCAAATTCTAGGTCTTTTTTAAAGCGAAGGATTTCTTCTTCACCGAGGATTTCCCGTAACCAACTATAAAAAGTGTTGATGTCAATTTCAGGATAGTTGAGAATAATCATTTCACCACGATCCCGCATCCGGGGTTGTTCTCCAACTCCTAGGTGAACGTCCGAATAACCCCGATCAAAGGCCATCCGGATCAAATGTTCTAAGGTGGGTTGATTGGGAGCGCGACCAGGCTGGGGTGGGGTTTGGGGAGAAGCCGCCTGACTGGGAGCGCGATTTTGGGGAGGACGTGGGGCGGAAATTTGACCATTTTGCGGCATATTCGGCACGTTTTTGGTCGGTGTCGCCACCTGTTGGCTCATTTCTTGAGTTGTCCCCGTGCTGGTTCCCGTGATTTCTGAGGGAGGCATCGGCATGGAGGGAACTGGCAGCGGCTGCAGTGGTCGCGAGGAAGAATTGGGATTTTGACTCATGAGCAATAGGGGGTTTTTTCTTTACCGAAAAATTGGGTTTAAAGCCTCGCCCTTTTAGGGCGACTTTATGTGATGTATGATATTAAGAATAGCGGGCCGGGTAAGCAACCGCTTAAAAAACCCAGTCATCGCAGGATGAACGCACCTTGAAAACTAGAGTT
>NZ_JADBSZ010000066.1:0-61262 GCF_020246425.1 Microcystis sp. M079S1 | reverse complement strand
TGAATAAATCTAAAAACCTTGTTGGATAAGGCTTTTAGACTTTTTTGACCTCAAAAAGTGCCGACCATTGGAGGGATCGGGGGTAAAATTCAGGTACTTTTTCCCTGAAAATTAGGTAGTTGACCACCTGAAAATCGGTAAAACCCTACACCCCACACCCCACACCCCACACCCTGCCCCCAAGAAAAACTTTTTGCCGCAAACCCTATTTAATACTGTCACTTCAAACTCAAATCTGATCACTGATAACTTACCCACTGATAACTGATAACTGATCACTGATAACTGATAACTGATTTAACCGCCGCTTTCCTTAAAGGTTTTGTAGGCGGTTTCGGAGTCGAAAATATGGCAATAATCAACAATTCGCTTCATTAATGCCCAAGAAAACTCGGTTTCTTTCAGGTGACTACCCCAATTTTCTTTGAGACTAGCGTGAACTTTGCGGAGGTTATAGGAAGGAATCGCCGTCGAGATATGATGGGGGATATGGACATTAATATCGTGACAGAGAATTTCTACCCAACGGGGATAGCTACAGTGAACTGTCCCTTCTAGTTGCGCTAAAGCTTGATTCCAGTCTTCGGGATGGAAAAATTGAATATCGGGGTCCGTGTGATGGACAAGGGTAAAGGTACTCATCCAAAAATGATAGACAAACCAAGGTACCACCCAAAATTTAACCAATCCCCAGACACCAGTATAGAAAATGAGGGTTGGGAAAAAAATAGCGGCAAAAACTAGGACGACAATCATCGAAAAGCGGGCTTTTTCCCGTTCGTTCTCCTTGAATTGTTCGATATTGAAGTGTAGAATAGCCCAGTGGGCGATCGAACCGAGCCACCAGAAACGTCCGCGAATGCCGCGATAAAAGAGACGCACTAAGGGATTAGCCGAGTTAAAAGCTTCTAATTCCCACGGATCCCAAGCATTATCTATAGTTACCATGTTAGTTTTAGCATGATGGCGATCGTGCAGGAAACGCCAGCAGTGGAAGGGATAGATAAGCGGTAAGAGGAAAATATGACCGACAAGATCATTAACCCAGGGTCGATTGGAAAAAGACCGATGACCGCAATCATGCGCGATCACAAAGAATCCCGTTAAAGCTGTACCCGTGAAAATCCAAGCTAAAGGCAGTAAATACCAGGGAGAATAAACTAGCATTGCATAACCGGCAATGACCGCCAAAATATTCGTAATCACTCCAAACCAAGCTTTAACTGGGTCTTTCTGGAAATATTCTTTGGGAATGCTTTTAATAATATCTTTCAGTTTAAAGTCTGGCTCGATCGAGGTGATCAACTCCCCATGCAATTTATCCGTCGTTGCCGTCATGAAATCTCCAATTACACTTAGGTGAACCCTTGACAAGAAATCAGCTAGGAGGTTTGGCTAAATTCTGCTCCCTACCACAAGCCATCTTTTTTGTCAATATATTTTTAACTTTAATTAATAAACTTCCGCGAAGCTTAATAATCCTTTACTTTATATACCATAAGAGGAGATTTTCTGTTTTGGCAAAATTTGACGGCGGGTGCATCTCATTTTTGTAAATCTACCAATTGGGATTTTTACGGGAAAACTCTCGGCTAAAATCGGGCATTACTTCCGATTTTATCACTCAATCCCAGCTTTTGGGGGGTAGAACCCCCCAAACCCCCCGCGCATTAGCTTTTCGGTGAGATGCTTACACGCAGCTGCTGATACATTTGTCATCATCTAAGAGTCACTGACAATTCCTGATTGTCGGTATTCCTGCAAATGTGAGATGCACCCTTGACGGCTGCCTATTGCCTTCAAAAACTGATAACTGATAAAAAAAACAAATATTGACTATTTTTAGGCATTTTTTAACGATTAGCGGTGCTTTCTAGGGATTTAATCTCCTCCTGTACCTTACGGTGTTCGCGATTTAACTGTTTTTTAACTGATTCGGGGAGTTGTTCCTGTTTTTTCAGGGCATTATTAAAGTAATCTAATGCCAGTTTCAAAGAGCCGGTATTTTTATCCGTATTGCCTTGAATTCTCAGGATTTGACCCTTCAGATACATCAATTCTGGATTATCGGGGGTCGCTTCCAGAGCGTTATCGATAAACTGCAAAGCCTGATCATACTGCTTTAAATCCCGGTAAGCTAGAGCTATACCTCGATCAACCAAGTAATCAGGACTTCCGTAGGTTTCTAGCCGTTGAATTGCCTCTTGGGGACTAGAAAAGGGCAGATTAACCGCTAAAATCAAATCCATATAACCCTTTAACAGGTTCAATTCTGGATCCGTAGGATTAACCTTTTCTGCGGTTTCCAAATACTGAAACACCTGTTGTAATCTGGGGATAGCCGATACTGCTCCTTCGGTTTGAAAAACGTAGGTTCCCTCTAAAAAACTCCCCACTGCGAGATACAAATTTCCCCTTAAAGGGTCGCTGGCCTGCATTTGCTTGGCCGCTTCCTTAGTTTTCTCGGAGTAGGTTTTTAGGGTGTTCCAATCCTGGTCGGTAAAAGCAAGAGAGGCACGCATAGCATGGGACAAAGGTTCTTGGGGTTCCTTTTCTGTGGCCTCAACAATTAATTTTTTTGCCTCTAGATAGTTACCTTGTTTAAAAATAGCGTTAAAAGCGGCCTCGGTCTTATCGCCAATCGGTCGGGGATTGTTTTTGCGGAAAGGATCTCCGGCTAAACCGGGACCAATCCAGTTAACCATTACCATAACAGCCAGCGAAGCACCGATCGCCATTTTTTGGGTTAAACCTAACCTCAGCACCATGGTTAAAAGTCTCCTTGAGCGAATGAAAAAATCTGTCACAATAGAAACGAGTTTCTAGACTTAATTTCCAGTTATTTTCCTGTCAATGCTTTATCTCAAAGATGTGGTTTATCATCCTCCCGCTGCTCTCAATCCCATTTTACAGGGGATTAATCTCCAATTAGCCCCCCAAGAATTAGGTCTGATTGTTGGCCCCAGTGGTTCCGGAAAAACGACTCTTTTGGAAATTCTAGCAGGCTTTGCCGATAAAACAGCAGGGACAATTCACTGGCGCGACCAAGAATTAACGGTACTGCATCTGCAACAATTAGGAGGAATCGTTTTTCAGTTTCCCGAACGTCATTTTTGCGGTAAAACCATCCTTGAGGAGTTGCGTCTCGGTCATCCGGAGATTAAAAGCGATCGCCTAACGGCGGCCTTAAAGGAGGTAGGATTAGAAAATATTCCTCTGGATACTTCTCCCCACAATCTTAGTGGGGGTCAACAGCGTCGTTTATCCCTCGCTGTCCAGTTAATCCGGCAGCCTAATCTGTTACTTCTCGATGAACCTACGGCCGGTTTAGATTGGTCTATGCGTCGTCAATTGGCTAAACTTCTCGCTAGTCTCAAACAACACTGGACTTTATTAGTAGTTAGTCACGATGCCGGAGAATTATTGCCTATTGCTGACCGCCACTGGAAAATTGAACAAGGACATTTGAGGGAAGTAAAAAATGAAAAAACAGATAGTTGAGGTTTTAGGGTTTTGGGGTTTTTAGTTGAAATTTCCCCACTCCCCTCATACCTGATGACTGATAACTGATAACTGATAACTGATAACTGATAACTGAATTAATGATCCTTCCTGAATTATTTGACCTTTGGCAAGAAACCCTAGAATGGCAACCCGATGGGGCCCAACAAGCGCGATTTCAACAACTTTATGAGTTGATTTTAGAGGGTAATCAACGTTTTAATCTCACCCGAATTACCCAACCAGAGGAGTTTTGGGAAAAACATCTTTGGGATTCTTTATCGGGTTTAGCTTGGTTACAAAAATCCCAGCCAGATCTATTGACAAAATCCCTATCAGTTATTGATTTGGGGACTGGGGCCGGGTTTCCGGGGGTGCCAATTGCGATCGCCTATACCCATTGGTCGGTGACTCTCTTGGATTCCACCCAAAAAAAGATTAATTTTCTTGAAGAAGTTATTGACAAATTAGAGTTAAATAACACGAAAACTCGTTTAGGTCGGGCGGAAATCGTCGGGAAAAACCCTAAACATAACTGTGCTTACGATATCGTCTGTTTGCGTGCGGTAGCTAATGTGGATATCTGTGTTAACTATGCTTTGCCTTTCCTGAAAAAGACCGGAATCGCTATTCTCTATCGTGGTCAGTGGTCCGCGCAGGATAGTTTAAGTTTAGAGGAGAATCTAGGGAAAGCTGGCGGTAAAATCCTCGAAATTGCCAGTTTTACCACTCCCTTAAGCGAAAGCGTCCGTCATTGTCTATATATCTGCAAGGGATAACTCTAAGCGGTGAGAGGATGGAAAAAGAAAGCCAAGGCCAGGATAGTATATGTAGCTAATAGTAACATTCCTTCCAACCAATTCGATCGCCCATCACTACTAATCGAATTAGCTAACCACACCGCTACAGCCACTGCCACTAACTCAAAGGGATTAAAATTTAGATCCATGGGCTGACCGATAATATAACCCATGATAACCAAAACCGGAGCCACAAACAGGGCGATCTGCATACTGGAACCGACGGCCACAGATACCGATAGATCCATTTTATTCTTAAGGGCGACGGTGACGGCCGTAGCGTGTTCGGCTGCATTACCGATAATAGGCAAAAGAATCACCCCGGTAAACAGCGCCGTTAAACCTAGCTGTTCCGTAGCCTCCTCTAGGGATGCCACCAATAACTCCGATTCTACGGCCACGGCGATAGTAACGATCAATAAAATCAAAGACCAAAACCAGACTTTCGGCCTTGCGGGGTTTTCTCCGGTACTTTCCTCCTCGATACCGGCAACCCCGACATCGTAGAGATAGGTGTGGGTTTTCATGGAAAATAAGAGACTTAAACCATAGACGAAAATTAACACCGCTGCCACGGCCACGGATAGACGTTGCAGGACTGCTTCCCCGACTCCCGTGGAGGTAAATTCCACGGCAGTGGGTAAAAGAATCGCCACCACCGCCAAATTCATGGCTGAGGCATTTAAACGGGCAGTTATCGGTTGAAATTCCTGTTCTTTGAAGCGTAAACCGCCTAAAAACATCGATAATCCCATAACTAAGAGTAAATTACCGATAATTGAGCCAGTAATCGTCGCTTTTACCACATCGATGAACCCTTCCCGCAAAGCGACATAGGCAAGAATTAATTCTGTGGCATTGCCAAAAGTAGCATTCATCAAACCGCCAATATTTGGCCCAACCACCACCGCAATCGCTTCGGTGGCTTCCCCCATGTAGGCTGCTAGGGGGATAATAGCTAGACAAGCGGTGATAAAAACTACCGTTCCGCCCCAGTGTAACAGGGAACCGGCGATCGATAGCGGCACAAAAATCAATAAGATGGCGAAAATGGTATTTTTGCTTAACATAAAGTGGGTAATTTTGTCAAGATAATTTTATTTTGATCGGAGATGGGAACTAGAATCGGATTCTAGCCAAAATTCCCCAGTAGAACCGGTTATTATCCATAATATTGCCCTAAAACCGTCTCTGAGCGACTTTTCTAGGGGTTCGGGGTGTGATTGGGAGGGAACAGTCACCGGTTTAATCACGATTCCACGACTACCAAAAACAATTTCTCCCACTAATCGCGCCCTTCTCATGTGATTATCGGAAGTGACTAGATAGACACTATCAATACCTTGGGCTTTCAGTTGATCGGCTAGGCTAGTAAAGTTAGTGACAGTATCTCGCGCATTGTAATCGAGATGGAGACGTTCTGGGGGAATTCCCGCTTTTTTAAAAATCTTTCTCACATATCGTCGCGGACTACCGGAAGACACCCAAATCGGTAGATCGGGATATTCCTTAGCCAATTTTGCCGCAAAACGTTCTCGATCGGCATGACCTCCCAAAACAAAAATCGCTTCCGGTTTTACCCACCGGTAACGTAAATCGTGGTATAACCAGCCTAAAATCGCCAAAATTAGCGGAATAGCCAGCCATTTTAACCTAGATTTGCCTAACTTCGCTTTCAGAGAAACTCGCTTTTTTCCCCGAGAATTAGCCTTGAGAACCATATATCAGTGATCGGTGATCAGTTGTCAGCCTTCAGCTTTGTGGATTAAAGTGATCGAGGATGAGGGTCATCGAACTCACATTGACGTAGGAGATAGGGATTTTATTCCCCAACTGACCGATAATTTTCCTGGAACTCGGGTTGATTGATGCGGTCGCTTACATCCCCCACCAACGGGCCACCGCTTCGGGAAGGGGTAGCAAAATACTTAATAACAAAGCCAGGGAAAATAGGCCTAATAAATCTCGTTTATTATCCAATTCGGTGACATCATTTAAAGCAGGTTGATCGCTGACTGGCATTAATAAGAGGATAATCGCCCAGAGTAAAAAATCTGGTTGCACTAGGGCTAAAATAAACATGAATAATCGAGTTAATTGACCGATAATTATGGCGGTTTTCTGCCCATACATGGCGTGAACAATATGACCACCATCCAATTGACCCACGGGCATTAAATTTAGGGCTGTAACGATAATTCCCACATAACCAGCTACCGCTAAAGGATGTAAATGGATGGCTTTTCCCGCGATTAAATTACTGCCGAGAGCTAGTTTAGCTACGATAGACAAGAAAAAAGAAAACTGCGGATTTAAGGCCTGAAAATTTAATAAACTGCTTTGATCAGTTAAGGGAACTATTTCCGAGAGGGACAACCCCCAAAACAGTAGAGGAATAGCGATAATTATACCCCCCAACGGACCAGCCACTGCCACATCAAATAAAGCTTTGCGGGTGGGTACAGGCGATCGCATTTGAATGAAAGCCCCGAAGGTGCCGAGGAAGAAAGGAATGGGGATAAAATAGGGCAAAGTAGTTTTAATTTTATATTTAACTGCTGTCAAATAATGACTGAATTCGTGCAGTCCTAAAATAGCAATTAAGCCTAAACTGTACGGTAAACCTTGCAATAATAAACTAGAATTATTTTCTAATTGTTGGGTCGTAATGCCACTTAATCCCGCACCGATGACCGTGGTGGTTAAGATAGTTAATAACAATAAACCCAGGGCAAGAAAGGGGCGAGTAACTTTTTCAGTTTCTATGGTTTCTGTTTTTTGCTGCCAGGGATTAGCCACAAGAGCGAAAAAAGGTTGTCCCTGAAAACTTTCTTGGAAAAGCAATAAAAAGCGATCACCAAAAACCTTCTCCACATTGTTTTTAATCACTTGATAAGCTTCTTCGGGAACCGCTCGCAATTTGCCCCGACAGAGAATTGCTTGGGGACGATAATCGATATTTTGCAGATAATAAATCCCCCAAGGAAAACAATCTCGTAGGGATTTTTCCTCTTCGGCAGTGATCGGTTTTAAATCATTTTTAGGGGCGGGATTATCGATATTTTCTAGGACTAAATTCGCTGTTTCCGGTGATGATGGGGGGCTTTCTTGGGGAGTAACCCGACCCTTATGTACTAGCCACCAATACAAAAAAGGGCAGATCACAAAAGGGCCGATCAGCAAAAATGCCGGCATGGGGGTATCCTCTCCATAGATTAACGTCCAGCCGGTCCAAATAAGAGCCGGAGTCATCAGGACTAACCAAATTAACCATATTGGTGTTGTCGTGATTTTGGCCACGCTACGCTTGACGATAAAATAGGTGAAACCGCCCAGAATCCCTAATAACAACCACATTTCCATATCGGCTCTTTTCTCTTGAGTAAAAGGCGGCTAATTTCAGCCCGCCCGGTCATCGATCGTGCTAGATTGTAAACCGCATTGATTGTGATTTGGATAGGCAAACCATGCGATCGGAAACCGAATCGTCTCCTTTAGAGGTTAGCAAAACCACAAAACCCCCTCGATTAATTCTAGAAGGTTTATACGCTTTCTCGCCTAATCGGGAAACCCTAGGGGGAACCTCTTATCTTATTGTAGAAAATACCGGCAATATTCTGGTGGATTGTCCTAGCTGCGACGAGAGCGAGCGGGATTTTCTCCGAGAAAAGGGAGTCCGTTACTTATTTTTTACCCATCGCGGGGGTCAGGGTAAACAGAGCGATTCTTTGCAAAGTTTACTTGATTGTGAGATTATTCTACAGGAACAGGAAGCCTATCTGCTTCCTCACCGTCAAATTACCGTTTTTCAGCAGCAAATCCAGTTATCTCCCACTTGTAGCGGTTTTTGGACTCCTGGCCATTCTCCCGGCTCCTCCTGTCTCTACTGGCAGCGTCACGGGGGGGTTTTATTTACCGGTCGCCATCTTCTCCCCGACACCAAGGGTCAACCGCAACCCCTACAGACCGCGAAAACTTTCCACTGGCTGCGGCAATTGCGATCGCAAGAGGCCATTTTAGACCGTTTTAGCCCAGAAACCCTCTCTTATCTTTGTCCGGGAGCTAATATCGGCTTTCTGCGCGGTCGGGGAATTATCGATCGCGCCTACGAAAAAATCAGCGCCAATCCTCTTAACTAAAGACTTTTTAGAAGCTGCATCGTTCAATTCCCAGAAATTATGAATTTAACCGTTAAAGATTTGGGTGAACAGGGATTGCTACCGATTCTGCAAAAATATTGTCCTGCGGAGATTATCGGTGATGATGGGGCGATTTTATCGATCAAAGAGGGTTACTCTCTCGTCGTCACCACTGATGTTTTAGTTAATAACGTCCACTTTAGCGATCTTACCACCTCTCCCGAAGATGTGGGCTGGCGAGCGGCGGCGGCTAATTTATCCGATTTAGCGGCTATGGGGGCAGAACCCCTGGGAATTACGGTAGGATTGGCTTTAACTCCCGATCTAGCCATCGATTGGCTAGAAGGACTCTATCGGGGTCTTAGCTCTTGTCTGCAAGTATATCAGACGGCGATCGTTGGTGGCGATGTCTGTCGGGCCACGGAGATTAACATCAGCATCACCGCCCTGGGACAAGTGGCAAAAAATGAAGAAACTAGACGTTTTAACGCAAAAGTTGGCGATAGTATCGTTATTACCGGTTATCACGGTTTATCGCGGGCTGGATTAGAGTTACTCTTTCACCCTGAAACCGGCAGGAATTTAAATTCCGCCCAAAAAAAGCGATTAATCCAAGCCCATCAACGGCCGCGACCGAGACTTGATTGCATACCACATTTACAAAAAATTGTCAAGCAATTTCCCATCGCCGGCATGGATAGCAGTGACGGGTTAGCAGATGCCATCATGCAAATTTGTCGCTGTAGTGGGGTTGGTGCCGAAATCGAGAGGATTCCCCTGCATCCAACCCTGAAAGAATATGTAGGAGCCGAAAAAGCTCTAGAATGGGCTTTATACGGCGGTGAAGACTTTGAGTTAGTTTTGTGTTTGCCCCCGGACAGTGCCAGAGAATTGCTGGAGAAAGTGGGGGAAGAGGGGGCGATAATCGGTCAAATTGTCCCGGGGAAAGAGATAAAATTAGCCGACGGTAGAAACCTCAGTTTAAGCTCCGGATTTCAACATTTTTAGCCTCTATAAATCGCCAAAACCTTTCTTTTTCTTGATTTTCTTCGGTTTTTTCGGGCTGCCACCTTGACCGCGGAACCCCGGTTGATTGCCACCCCCAAACATTCCGCCACCCATCCCGGGCATCCCAGGCATAGCGGGCATTTGTCCCCGTCCCATCTGTTGCATCATCGATCGCATTCTGGTGAAATTAGTAATTAGTTTGTTAACTTCTGTTTCTGGATGTCCCGAACCTTTGGCAATGCGACGACGACGATTAGGAGACTTAGCCAATAAATCGGGGTTAGCGCGTTCCTCCGTGGTCATGGAATTAATCATCGCTTCCGTGCGTTTTAACTCTTTTTCGCCCTTTTCGATGTCTGTCCCGCTCAGTTTGCCCAGACCGGGGATTAACTTCAAGACTCCCCCCAGGGAACCCATATTTTTTAACAGCCGCATCTGTTTGAGGAAGTCATTAAAATCAAACTTAGCCTCTAAAATCTTGGCCTGCATTTTGGCCGCGTCTTCTAGGTCTAACTGTTCCTGAGCTTTTTCCACTAGCGTCAGGACATCACCCATATTGAGGATGCGACTGGCAAGGCGATCGGGATAAAATGGCTCTAAAGCCTCGACTTTTTCGCCAACCCCAACAAATTTAATCGGTTGTCCCGATATTTGCCGCACTGATAGGGCTGCCCCACCGCGAGTATCGCCATCAAGTTTAGTAAGAATTGCCCCCGTGATGCCGATTTGTTGGTGAAAAGTGTTGGTAAGACTGGCCGCTTCCTGACCGGTCATGGCATCCACCACTAATAAAGTGTCGTCGGGCTTGACAATTTTCTTGATTTGTGCTAGTTCGCCCATCATCTGGGTGTCTATCTGCAAACGACCGGCGGTGTCGATGATAACGGTATCTACGCCCAATTCTTTGGCTTTTTCCACACCTTGACGGGCGATATCGACGGGATTAGCCTGAGAACCCATCTCGAAGACGGGAACATTTATCTGTTTACCGAGGGTGATTAATTGGTCAATGGCCGCCGGACGGTAAACATCGGTAGCCACCATCAGGCAGCTTTTGGACTGTTTGCGGAGATATAGGGCTAATTTGGCGGTGGCGGTGGTTTTTCCTGTCCCTTGCAACCCAGCCATTAAAATTACGGTGGGGGGTTTATCGGCCTGAGCTAGGGGAACGTTGCTTTCCCCCATAATTTTGACTAATTCATCATAGACAATTTTGATAAATTGCTGGCCGGGATTGACTCCGGAAATCACTTCAGCGCCGAGGGCTTGTTTTTCGACCTCAGCAATAAATCCCTTGACTACCTGTAGGTTAACATCTGCTTCTAATAAAGCCCGCCGGACTTCTTTGAGGGTTTCTTGTATATTGGCCGAGGAGATTTTATCTTGACCTCGTAATTTTTTCCATGCGTCTTCTAAGCGGTCGGCCAGTGCGTCGAACATAGTTTCGGAATTAAATTTTTAACTAGATCGATTTTATCTCAAATGTCGGGGGAAGACCCCCGTTCTTACCCTGTCATTAGTCTCGGACTTGCATGGTGCGGCCACTCTCCCGGTGTGGGAGAGTGAGCAGCGGGGAGAAACAATCGATAATTGGGTTTTTAAAGTGCGATTTACCTACTAGCCACTCCTAAATCCCGCACTTCTAACTTTTGATTGCTCAAAAATAGTCGTAATTTTAATAAACTGAGAGTTTGACCGAGATTGAGGGGAAGGAGAGAAATGCCTTCTAAACGCGATTGTAACCAACCATCGCCCCAATACCATTCGTGATAGCCATCGATACCTTGACTCAAAAGCAAGCGTAAACACTGGTCATTGGCCAATAAAACCTGATGTTGTACGGGAATTAAACCTAACCAAGAGGTAAAAGTCAAGCCTTCCTCTAATTTATCGGGTAGATTGGGCGAGAGCATTTGCGGCCACAGCCATTGACGGAGATGAGCAGTTTTGAGCAAACTATCCCGGATAGCCTGTTCACTGGCCGAGATTTCGATACGCAGCTGACTTTGTTGAAAATTGCCGAACATATTGTTGTCTGATAATTTTTGTTAAGTTAGTTAAAGAATAACTAAAAATCGGGACAGCGTTTTCCAAGGATAACAGTAAGTAGTATGGCAGATAAATTAATCCGCGCCACGGCCGCCGATGGGGGAATTAGAGTAGTAGGAGTGATTACCACTCGTTTAACCGAAGAAGCCCGCCAAAGACATAAATTATCTAACGTAGCCACCGCCGCTCTCGGTCGCACGATGGCATCGGCTTTACTCTTGGCTTCCAGTTTAAAAAAACCCGGTTCTAGGGTCAATATTCGCATTAAAGGCGACGGCCCCCTGGGGGGTGTTTTAGTTGATGCCGGACTCGATGGCACGGTGCGGGGTTATGTGGACTATCCCCAGGTGGAATTACTCCCCAATGCTCAGGGTAAATTAGATGTGGGTCGCGCGGTGGGTAACAAGGGTTATGTGCGAGTCCTACGGGAAGAAAAAGGCGAGGAGAGAAATGAACTTCAAGAAAGCATCGTCGAGATAGTTTCTGGGGAAGTGGGGGAAGATATCGCCTACTACCTAGACCAATCGGAACAAATTCCCTCCGCTTTGCAAGTGGGGGTTTTTGTCGGTACGACCACAGGAGTAACGGCAGCCGGGGGAATTTTATTACAAGTTCTCTCTAAAGAAGCGTCCCGGGATGAGGTCTTGGTGGCTCGTTTAGAGTCGAGATTGCGAAAATTAACGGGATTTACGCCCCTTTTACGGGCAGGAAAAGGACTAGAAGATATTTTTCAGGAACTTCTCGGAGATATGGGTCTAGAAATTTTTCCGGCTGTGCAGATGCTGCGTTTTGATTGTGATTGTTCTTTTGAACGGGCCCTAGGGGCTTTAAAATTCCTCGGGGTCGATGAATTAAAAGACATTATCGAAAAAGATAAACAAGCGGAAGCCATCTGTGAGTTTTGTCGGGAAGTGTATAATGCCAACGAGACACAATTAATCGAATTAGTCGAGTCTCTACAAGCTGAATCTTGCTGAGAAGTCGGGCAATGAGCGCCATTAAGGTAAAATCTATCTAAAATATCTGTCAGGGAGTCGTGAATGTTTAAAGGAAAAGAATTAACCAAAAATCTAGTCAAACGAGAATCGATTGACTCCCTGACTCGTTGGCCAGAGAAAACTAAATCTTTTCTTTTTCTCTTTTGGTACCGATACCAGCATCGTTTCACTTGGAAAGTTTGGGCGGCTTTATTTGTCGTGGTCTTTGGCGGTGTTGGCTTTCTCGCCACTTGGCAGTTATTAAATATGCAGAAGTCGCCCAATTGCCCAAAAATCTTCTGGCCTATCGCTTCTGCCTCCCTGCGTCTCTACTGCGCTCAACTTTCCGCCGATAGTCGCACCGTGGCAGGTTTACTCGCAGCAATTGCCCTAGTGGAAGCTTTGCCCGATGACCATCCCTTGCGAGCGCAAGTTAATCAACAGGTGGAAGAATGGGCGCGAGATATCCTGAATTTGGCTGAAAAAGACTATCAAGCGGGAAATTTACAGCAAGCGATCGCTAAAGCTCGTCAAATCCCCAATAATATGGCAGTAGCGGCAATTATTGAAGAAAGAATCGCTAAGTGGCAAGGAACTTGGACGGAAGGCAACGAGATATTAAGCAAACTAGAGGAAAATCTCCGCGCTTCCAACTGGAATCAATCTTTCCGTCTAGCGGTGGATTTATTGAACTTAAATAACGAATATTGGGCAACGGTTAAATATAATGAAGCGCTCGCTAAAATTACCGTCGCCCGGGAAGATAGCAGTAAATTAGATAATGCCTTTAATCTCTTTGGCCGGGGCGGTCTCGACAATTGGTTCAAAGTCATCGAAGAAGCTAGAAAAATTCAAGCCAGCAGTTATGCCTATCAGGAGGCAGAAAAATTAATCGGGAAAACCGAGGATAAACTGCAAGAATACGCCGAAAGATTAATTGAGCGGAAGCAATGGCAAGCTCTCCGGGATTTGGCTAACCAAACCCCCAAAGACCTCAAAATTAAAGAAGATGTCACCGATTGGTCTCTCTTGTCCGCAGCGGCCTTAGATGCGGAAGCCGGCACGGTGGAGGGATTGGAAGCTGGCATACTGGGACTAGAACAAATCGACGCTTCTCGACCTCTCCATCAAACGGCCCTAGCTATGAGGGAGCGCTGGCAGTTACAGGTACAGGATCTAAGAATACTGTCCGAGGCTAGAGATTTAGCACAAGCAGGTACGATCGAGCAGTATAGCGCCGCTATCGGGAAAGCGGGCGAGGTTCCCCGTAATAATCCCCTCTGGTCGCAAGCACAGCAGGAAATTGGCTCTTGGAATCGTCAAATACAAGTCATAGAAGACCGGCCGATTTTAGAACGCGCGCGGGAAATTGCTCTCCCCGGCGATATTAATTCCCTCGGTAACGCTATTATTCAGGCGCGGGCAATCGCTAAGAATCGGGCCTTATACCGAGATGCCCAACGGGAAATTGGCGACTGGCAAGTGCGGATTGAACGCATGGAGGATCAACCCATTTTAGATCAGGCTCAAGCTTTGGCCAATCTCAAAGACTATAGCACAGCGATCGAAACTGCCAATCAAATTCCCCCCGGTCGCACTCTTTCCTCGGAAGCTTCCCAAAATATCCGTCGTTGGCGCCGAGAGTTGCGAGCCCGTCAAAATCTCCAGCAGGCTAATCAATTAGCGGCGACGGGAACCGCAGAAGGTTTAACCCGGGCGATTGCTTTAGTTACCAATATTTCCACTAAAACCGATGCGGGTGTGCAACGGACTGAATTGCTGGAACGTTGGAGTTATCAGCTTTTGTCTTTAGCCACGGACCAAGCTAATAATGGTCGTTATCTGGAAGCTATTCGCCTTGCTGAATCCGTATCCCGGGAAAGTACCGCTTACAGTTCGGCTCGCTCCCAAATGCAAGGCTGGCGCAATATTCTCCAACCTCCGGCCCCACCGCCAATAGTTGAATCGACTCCCCTTTCCCCAGAGTCCCCGATAGAAACACCAAGTCCGGGTCAATAATCAGTTTTAGGGGCTGTTTTTGCGGTGGATTGCCCCTAAAAAAGTCCCTCATCCCTATTGGTCTGTCCAGTTAAATCTGTATTATACTAAATCCTGTTTACAAGGTATAGGAGGGCGGGGGAGCGGGGAGAAACAATCCATAACTTGGGAGTTCATCCCACTATTAAAAACCGATTTAGTATAAATTGCCAAAAAATAACCAAAGCTAATTTTAAAAAGATAATAGGTAGGTAGGCGTTAAAAATTATCAGATACCCCCCTTATCAAGGGTGGATTAAGGGTAGGGTTGATTCATGAATCAACCCTACTATGAATTAACCCTAGGGATGAAGGGGGGATAAAGGGGGGATAAATCTTCAATTTAATTATAACCACTTACTTAGGTGTTATGAATTAAATCAATCAATCAAGCAAAAAACAGATGCCCGTAATTTCCATGAAAGCAAGTGAGGTACTGGATTTATATGCCAAAGGGAAACGCAATTTTACCGGAGTAAAATTAAAAGGACAGTGTTTTCACGGAAAGAATTTATCGGGGGCGAATTTTAGTAAAGCGGATCTCCGTGGTACTAATTTTCAAGGGGCTATTTTAGAGGGAACTAAATTTACAGAGGTCAGGGCAGGATTACTAAAGCGCGGTCGGCTACAATTAATCTTAATTTCTTGGTTAATAGCGGCTGTCTGCGGCTTTGTGTGGGGATTAGCTGGTTATTATCTAGCTTTAATGCTGGTGACAGATGTAACCAAATTTAAAATTATTGGTGCGGGTATAATCACGATTTTATCTCTAATTTACGGAATATTTTATCGTCAGCGAGTTGGGGGATTGCCCTTAGTTTTATCCTTGATTGCTGGTCAAGCAATAAGTTTTACCCTAGCAATTTTTATCGGCTTAACTTTAACTTTATTGACGGTAATTATATTGGCTTTTCAAGGAGCATTAGCCGGAATAGCTGCGGTGAATGTAACTTTTTCTATAGCTTTGATGGTTGGGGTTTGTGGTACTTTATTCACCGCTTATCTGGCTTGGTTATCCCTAGAAGAATCGAGAGAAACGATCACGAAATCGATGGCAATTGCTTTTTTAGCCAGTAAAGGTACAAATTTTTTTGGGGCAAATCTGCAAGAAGCTGATTTCACGGGAGCGCAGTTAAAAGCCACTGATTTAAGGGCAAAAGATTTAACTAGAACTCGATTTTATCTGGTATCGGGCATCGAGGGAGCGCGTTGGGAAAAGACAATTCTGGACGAAGTTGCGATGAGAAATCTTCTGGTTACTGGTCAAGGGGAAAATAAAGCTTATATTGGCTATAATTTTCGCGCACTAAATCTTTCCGGGGTTAACTTCAAAAATGCCAATCTGACTAGGGCAAATTTCAGCGAGGCAAATTTAGCCTACGCCAATCTAGAAGGGGCAAATTTAGCCCATAGTAACGTGATGAGAGCCAATTTACAGGGAGCCACCCTGACGGGTGCTTGTATCGAAGCTTGGAAAATCGCCGAAAATACCAATTTAGAAGGGGTTGATTGTGATTATATCTATTTAGTCGAGTGCGAGCGAGAGCGCCGTCCCAGGGAGGGAGAATTTGGGGAGGGGGAATTCCGGCAATTGGCCCTGGAGCAGCGAAAATTGTATATTGACGAATAAGATAACTGCTAGACAAAGCTAAAATTGCGGCGCCGAGGCGGGCAATTAGAGGGATAATAAGACCAACCCCGATCGAGCGGGTGTCAGAGGCGGCGGAGTTACATCCCTCCCGATGCCAAATAAGGTTATTTGCCCTTTTCCCTAACCCCTATCCCCCGACTGGTAACTGATCACTGATAAGCGATGGTGAATATTTCTAATCAAGTTATACCCAATCGGGGACTAGCGCCCCAGGCAAAAGCCTCCGATGTCCAAATCCTAGCGGCGATCGATATTGGTACGAATTCGGTTCACATGGTAGTAGTGGCAATTGAACCGTCTTTACCTGCTTTTACGATTATTGCCAGAGAAAAGGATACAGTCCGTCTGGGCGATCGAGATAGGAAAACCGGTAAATTAACCCTAGCGGCCATGGAAAGAGCGATCGCCGCTTTAAAACGCTGTCACGATCTGGCTATTAGTCTCCAGGCGGATCAGATTATTGCCGTTGCCACTAGCGCCACCCGGGAAGCGACCAACGGCGACGAATTTTTGGCTTTAATCGAGAAAGAAGTCGGTATTTCTGTAAATCTCATCTCCGGACAGGAGGAAGCGCGCCGGATTTATCTCGGTGTCGTCTCGGGAATGGATTTCCAAAATCAAGCCCATATTATTATCGATATCGGTGGTGGTTCCACAGAATTAATCTTAGCTGATAGTCAAGAAATTCGCTTTCTTAGTAGTACCAAAATCGGGGCTGTGCGTTTGACCCAAGATTTGATCACCACCGATCCCATTACTCCCACAGAATTAGCCTATTTAAGAGCATACACCCGCGGAATGTTAGAGCGAGCAGTAGAGGAAATTAAACATCATTTACAGGTGGGAGAAGTGCCGCGTTTAGTGGGAACTTCTGGGACGATCGAAACTTTGATGACTATCCATGCTTTGGAGAAATTGGGGGAAATTCCCAATCCTTTAAATGGCTATCAATTAACCCGCAAAGATGTCAAAGAATTAGTCAAACGTTTCGCCACTTTGGACTATCATCAAAGACTGGCAATTCTGGGGATGTCCGATAAACGGGCTGAGATAATTCTAGCCGGTTCGATCGTGCTTTTGGAAGCGATGACCATGTTAGATGTTGATAAGTTAGTTCTCTGTGAAAGGGCCTTGCGAGAAGGGGTAATCGTCGATTGGATGCTGACGCACGGTTTAATTGATAATCGGTTACTTTATCAGAGTGAAATCCGTCAGCGCAGTGTCTTGAAAATAGCGAAAAAGTATCAAGTTAATTTAGAATCTGCTGAGAGAATAGCGGCATTTTCCCTGTCTTTGTTCGAGCAAACTCAAGCACAATTACATTCTTGGAATCAGGAGGCTAAAGATTTATTATGGGCGGCGGCTATACTGCATAATAGTGGTTTATATGTTAGTCATGCTGCCCATCATAAACATTCCTATTATTTAATTCGTAATGGTGAACTGTTGGGCTATACGGAAATAGAGTTAGAAGTTATCGCTAATATCGCTCGTTATCATCGCAAAAGTAAGCCGAAGAAAAGGCACGATGATTTTATGAAATTAACTGAATACTATCAGTATATGGTCAGACATTTAAGTGCTATAATGCGCTTGGCTGTGGCTTTAGATCGGCGACAAATAGGAGCGATTAAAAAGATTGAATGTAAGTACGATCCTGAATATAGAACCCTACATCTGCATCTTTTTCCCAATAATGCTGAAGATGATTGTGCTTTAGAATTGTGGAGTTTAGACTATAAAAAACCTGTTTTTGAGGAAGAATTTGGGGTGAAAGTAGTGGCAACTTTGGCATTTTTACCCTGAAACAACAAGCGGTGAGCGGTTATCATTGAATACCACTGGTATTAGGTAGCTTGAAATCGGCAAGATTGGAATTTTCGAGACTTGTTACCCGTTATTCTAGGTCAAGATTATCGACCGTGGCAAATTGATAATTTTTGTTGATAGTCAAGTAAGAAAACGGTTAAAAACTGAAAGGTTACTGTTATAATCCAGAGGGAATAGGATCGCAGAAAGAAAAGGAGCCGAAAAACTTGTTGCAATTAGCTAAAATTGGTCGCTTGATCGCTCTTGGTTGCTTGGGAACGATACTGACTAGCTTTCCTGTCCTCTCGGCCGAGAGAATCACTTTTATCTTAGCGCCCTTTAGTCGTACCCTAGAAATTAGTTCCCTAGAAAAGTTTGCCAAAACTGGCAGAATTGACGCTAATCTAAGACAATATTTAGGTAATACCACCGCCGAACAACAAAAAGAATTTCGCCAAGCTTTAACCACAAGTAAAGAAGTTAATCCCGTCCTGATCTCGCGCTTTTTTAACTCCACAATGGGGAAAGATATCCTCAACCTTTTAGGGGAACTGATCACCATTCAAGGGGGTATTAATGGTAAATTTGCCCTGCGTTCTGCCCTAGTTAAATCAGCCTTTGAACCGGGAGGGGTAACTATTCTTAACCTGCTGCGTAATCTGCCCACTAATATGCAGATTGATGTGACAAAAGTGCAAAGATTAGCTCGGGCGATCGATATCGTCCTGAAAGCCACCACAGTATTCACGGAAAAGGTGGCGCAATTATCCTTAGAAGAAGCTAAAAAGGCCGGTGAAATTAATTTCACCGCCATGACCGACCCCCGACAACCGGGACCCCAACAAGTGGAACAAATGCGGCTGGATTTAACCGATAGCCGTCGTCAGAGGGAACTTTATCTAATTATTGTCAAACCCAAGGGGCAATTAACCCAGAAAACCCCTGTTATCGTCTTTTCCCACGGTTTAGCTTCCCGTCCTGAAGATTTTGTCCGACAAGCGGAACATTGGGCTAGTTACGGTTATCTCGTTGCCATACCCCAACACTCTGGCAGCGATACCCTACAGGTGCAGAATCTGCTGGCCGGGTTATCGCGGATGGTTTTTTATACCAACGAATTTGTCGATCGTCCATTGGACATATCTTTTGTGATCGATGAATTGCAAAGACGCAACGCGGGGGAATTTCAGGGGCAATTAGATTTAGATAATGTGGGAGTTGGTGGACATTCCTTCGGCGGTTATACAGCCTTAGCCGTGGGTGGAGCGACGATCGATTTCGAGAATTTACAACGGGACTGCCAAAGAAGATTAGCTTTTCTCAATGTCTCCCTCTTGCTGCAGTGTCGTGCTTTGGATTTACCCCGAGAAGAATACAACTTTCGCGATCCGAGAATAAAAGCGATTTTTGCGGTTAATCCGTTTAATTGGAGTATTTTTGGGGCTAAAGGACTGGCTAAGATCGAAATTCCCACTTTTGTAGCGGCAGGAACCTACGATCCCGCTACCCCCGCTATTTTTGAACAGGTGCGCTCTTTTCCCCTGCTCAATACCGAAAATAAATATTTAGCTCTGATTGAAGGTCAAGCTCACGTCGATTTTTCGGTACTAGACGCGGGAATTAACGAAGCGATCGAATCCATAGCCGATCTTACCCTGCCCGCACCATATCTGATCGATAGTTACGCCCATTCCCTATCTTTGGCCTTTTTTGAGGTGTATATTCGCAAAAACCCCGGCTATAAACCTTTTTTACAGGCGGCCTATTCCCAATATCTCAGTCAAGGCCAGGAGTTTAGATGTTTTCTGATTACCCGCGCCTCCTCGGCCGCTTTAGAGCAACTCATCGAAGATTTTATCGCTCAAAATGTCCGTTAATCAGTTATCAGTTATCAGTTATCAGTGATCAGTTATCAGTTATCAGTTCACTGTTTACTGTTTACTGATCACTGAAAAGCTCCCCACTTTCCCACTTCCCCACTTCCAATTCATAATTCATAATTTATCAAAAATGTCGGGGTAAAGACCATCGCTTTTAGCGACGGGATGAAACCCCGACCAAAATAGAACCGCAAAGCACGATTAAATCCTTGACAATTTAGCCTTGCATAGTTTACCATAGTAAATATAGTCTGGTAAACAAGATGTTAAAAGCGTTTAAGTACAGAATCTATCCGACCAGTGAGCAATCAGTTTTGCTCGCCAAGTCGTTTGGCTGTGCTAGATGGTTTTACAATTACGCTCTCAACTTAACATCCGAAACTTACAAGCAAACTGGAAAAGGATTAAGCAGAGACGAAATAATTAAGCTGCTGCCTTCCTTAAAAAAAGAGCATGAGTGGTTAAGCGAAGTACCATCGCAGGTATTACAACAAGCCGCTTTAAATCTTTCTAGTGCTTTCCTTAACTTTTTTGAAGGTCGAGCTAAATATCCTAACTTCAAGAAAAAGCAAAATAGGCAGTCAATTAGATTCCCTCAACACTGTAAGTTAAAAAATGATGTTTTGGTATTACCTAAAATTGGTGAAGTCTATTGCCAAGTTTCACGGCAACCAGAGGGAAATTTAAAGTCTGTTACGGTTTCAGTTAATCCATCAGGAGAATATTTCGCATCTTGTCTCTATGATGATGGTCAGGATTTACCCCAAAAATCATCAGAAGGAAAAGCTATCGGGATAGATGTTGGACTAACCCATTTTGCTATTACATCAGATGGGACTAAACACGGGAATCCTCAATACTATCGTAAGTACGAACAGAGATTAGCGAGGAGACAAAAGAAACTAAGCCGCAAGCAAAAAGGCTCTAACAACCGAAATAAAGCTAGAGTTAAAGTTGCTAAAGTTAACTCTAAAATTGTTCGTTGTCGTGAAGATTTTCTGCACAAACTAAGTCGTAAATTAGTTGACGAAAACCAAGTCATAGTGGTAGAAAATCTGGCAGTCAGAAACATGGTCAAAAACCCTAAACTAGCCAAATCAATTAGTGATGCTGGTTGGGGTCAATTCTGTACCATGTTAAAATACAAGGCTGAATGGGAAGGAAAAATCTATATAGAAGTAGATAGATTCTTTCCTAGCTCTAAGACTTGTAGTAACTGCTTAAATCCTGTTGATAGTTTGAGTTTAGATATTCGTAGTTGGCAATGTCCTAAGTGTGGAGAAACCCACGATAGAGACATCAATGCCGCTAAGAATATTCGGGATGAAGGTTTACGAATTTTGGCGGTAGGGCATACCGCTACTGCTTCTGGAGGGAGAGTAAGACCAAGTAAAGGCACTGCTTTTGCAAGGCATCTCCCTGTGAATGAAGAATCCCTCGCATGAGTGCGATGGGAGTGTCAAATTTGTTGAGGGCGTTTAAGTAGTAATTGGATAGCCAAAAGAATTAAACCAATGGTGACAAAAGCAAAAATAAAGGTTCCTAGAGAAGCTAAACCAAAAACTAAAGTGCGGACAGCACTGCCAATTCTCAAGGCGATCGGACTGTGAGCAACCATTGGTTTTGAGTAAAAAGAATGACCGATCGCTGCTGTGAGATAATAGAGAATTGTCCCCAATGCTGCCGAAATTGCCGCACCAACCAAACAGCGAGTAGGAGTAACTTTTTTGGTTTCTAATTCTGTGGTCATTCCTTTTTAGTCCTCAAATATTGCCCAGGTTAAATTTTAATTCTTTTCCCCAGCATTTTACCCGACTAGGACCAAGGATCGAGGACGGAAGGAAAAGAAGTATCGACTTGCGAGGAGGCGATCAGGTCTTGATTCTGGTCTAGTTGCCGTTTTAACTGTTCCCAATCGCCGGGGTCGGTTAACTCCTCATAAACAGGGGCAGCGGAAAAGATCGTTTCTTTGTCCGATGACCAGTTTCGGGAAGGAAGGACTGGATTAGTCAAATCAGGCAACTCCTGGTCGAGAATAGTCGGATTTGCGCTCTCAGGGGAAGCTGTGGGCGAATTTAGGCTAATTTCCCGCTTTAGTGACTGTAATTCACGGTTGAGAGCCTGTAATAACTGCTCGATCGCCTCGATTCTCCCGAAAACATCCGAGGGAATCTCAGGATTATTGGCAGCAGAGAGGGAGGGTAAAGTTAATTCATCAGCCATGACGCGCTCGATTTCCTCTAGGGTAGTATAACCCGATTGCACTAACTTTTGGGCAAAGGAAGGCAGCTTGGTCTGAAGTTTCTTGTTTGCTAATGACATGGAATAGAGCCAGTAAAGACTGTACAACCCACTACATCCCTTAGTATTCCCATTTTTTCACCGCAGCTAACAGGTAAAAGAAAATTTATCCCACTTTCCGCACTTCTTAACCTTCAATTGATAATTTTTACTAATATTTTGCTTAAAACCCATTGCTAAGTAGTCGTGCAAAATTAATTTCCTAGTCGAGACAGGAGACTCCGAGACAGGAGACTCCGAGACAGGAGACGGGATACAGCTATTAGGGATCGGATTTGAGTTTTCAGTTCACTGTTTCCTCACATCAGAAGTCTGACGGAGTAGTGGCTTAGATGTGTAATTAATTGTGCTTAGATACTTAGTAGGGACTATAGCTACAATGATTGATTTTGCTCAAGGTGAAGAATTGTAATTTTTTTTCTCAGAAAAAATCAATTATTGAAAATGTTCTCAATAGTAGTTTCTACAATGAGGCTTTTTCGTCAAAACATCTTGGGGAATGTAAAAATATATAAAAGTATATGAAGATGTGCGGAATGTCGGATTTATCGTCGGCTACTTATGGCGTTTCTCATCAAGACGAAGTGTAAACTGATTTGGTATCGACTGCTGACGACCGACTCCCCAAAAGGAAAACTTCCTACCTCATCATTTAGGATAACTGCTATAAAAAGAGCAGAAGAGGTCATGGTTTCTAGGTTATGCTTGTTAAAGGTATCTTTCTTATCCTACACTTGTAATACCAATCTGTTTAGTATTTGGGAGAAAAAAATTATGCGGACAGGGGAGATGGGGAGATAGGGGAGTGGGGAGACCACTTCGTGCGCGTTGCGGGGGGAAGTGGCGAGAAAGATTCGAGCATTTATACTAAAATCTAAGATAGCCGGTTTAATATCGTCTCAGGGATCAAAACAAAAGCTTAGAATAGATAAAATATGTGGACTTTTATTGATTTATTTGCCGGTATAGGAGGATTTAGAATCGCCCTAGAAAATCTCGGTTGTCAATGCGTTTTTTCCTCGGAAATCGATCCTCACTCCCAAAAGGTTTACTTGGCTAACTATGGTCATTTACCCGATAATCAAGACATCAGAAAATTAGAGGCAAAAACTGTACCCGATCATGATATAATGTGCGGCGGGTTTCCCTGTCAAGCGTTTAGTATCGCCGGCAGAAAACACGGTTTTGAAGATGCACGCGGAACCTTATTTTTTGAAGTTGCCCGGATCCTACACGAAAAGAAACCGAAAGCTTTTATCTTAGAAAATGTCCAGGGGTTAGTTCACCACGATCGAGGTAAAACTTTAAAAACTATTTTAGATATATTAGAAAAGGATTTGCATTATTTTGTCCCTAGTCCCCAGATTTTAAATGCCAGATATTTTGGGGCTCCTCAAAACCGTCCCCGAATTTTTATCGTCGGTTTTCGAGAAGATTTAAATATTTACCATTTTTCCTATCCTCAACCAACCCATCAAGAAACTTGTCTCAAAGATATTCTAGAAGAAAAGGAAGTCAGCGTTAAATATTATCTCTCTAATCAGTATTTAGAAACTTTGTTTAAACACAAGGCCAGACACCAAAATAAAGGTAATGGGTTCGGTTATGAGATTATTTCTCCCGATGGTATCGCTAATGCTATTGTGGTGGGAGGTATGGGAAAAGAAAGAAATTTAGTTATCGATCAAAGACTGACTAATTTTACTCCCGTTACTCGCATTAAGGGAGAGGTAAATAAATTATTCGTCCGCAGAATGACCCCCAGAGAATGGGCAAGATTACAGGGATTTCCCGATAGTTTTCAGATTGTTGTCAGCGATGTCCAAGCTTATAAACAGTTCGGTAATTCTGTGGCCATTCCCGTGGTAGAAGCAGTGGCAAAAGAGGTGATTAAAGCTTTAGATTTATCCAGAAATTCTCAAGAAAATATCAGGGTTAAAGACCTACAGGGGAGACAATTAGAACTATTGTCAATCTGAGGAACAATAACAATTTTTTCTAGGGTTTTGGGTATATTAAGAATAGTTATTATTTGATCAATATGATCGCTGTTTATGCTCGACTCTCACTGGATTAACAGTGGACTTGTTACATAATTAATTTTCGAGGGTTCAAAAATGGGAAAAATAGGCATGAGGTAAAAATAAAAAGAGCAGAAGAGGTGATGGTTTCTGGGTTGTGCTTGTTAAAGGTATCTCTCTTATACTACACTTGTAACACCAATAGGTTTTAGTATTCGGGAGAAAAAAAATTATGCGGACAATCACACGCACCACCACTACTGATATGGAAGTCACCAGCATTCGTCTGGAAAGAGTCCTCAAAGACAAGCTGAAAGAGATTTCCGGCAATCAAGGTTATCAAGCACTCATTCGCGATGTCTTATGGAATTTCGTTCAGCAGAAATCAGGAGATTATCGACCTCAGTTTTGTGCTGGTGATATAAGGGCAGTATTTAACGCTACAGCTAGAAAAAATGAGATTTGCGCTCTTACAGGCAAGTTAATCCCCGCTAATGAAACAATGTTGTTAGGTTTGACGATCTATGGCGATCTAGTTCCGTTGAGTATGGATAGTTATGCCAATTTAAAATAAGTTTGACTAGGGTGAGGCAGAATCCAGTATAGTTAGTCCTCACCCATAAAGATAAGGTAACAGGCAATGGGGAAGTGGGAATTATAAATTATAAATTATGAATTATGAATTGAGAGGTGGGGAGTTTTTTGCTGTAAACAGTGAACTGATAACTGATGACTGATAACTGATGACTGATAACTGATAACTGATGACTGAACCGATTTTACGAGTGGTTTTAATTAATCCGCAAATTCCGCCAAATACGGGGAATATTGCCCGTACTTGCGCCGCAACGAGGACAGAATTGCATTTAGTCGGTCCTTTGGGTTTTGAAATTAGCGATCGCTATCTGAAGCGCGCCGGCTTAGATTATTGGCCCTATGTAAAACTTATGTACCACTTGACAATTGATGAATTCTGTGATTATCAACAAAAGAGCGGGGGACGGGCGATCGGGTTTACTGTGCGCGGCAGCAGCAGCTATGTGGAATACAGCTATCAAAGCGGAGATTGGCTACTTTTTGGCAGTGAAACCGACGGTATTCCGGCAGATTTATTAAATCAATGTGATCATACAGTGTATATTCCCATGGCTGAACCGGGGGTGAGAAGTTTAAATCTTTCCGTTAGTGTGGCAATCGGATTATTTGAGGCCAGACGACAACTGGGATTTATTCGTTAGCGTGACATTTGGCTATATAAACAGGGCAAATAAACTGAATTGACCAAAAAATTAGAAAATTGCTTTTATTTAGCTGATTTTTGCCCATATCAGAAAAAATAGCGATCGCAGTCAATCTTGTCCGTAATAACAGCAAGAAATTATGTGGATTATCCTAGCGCAAGTTAATTGTTGCTCCTTTGTAATTACATAATTTATTGAAAATAAAAAGGCAAGATGAGGCTCATGAATATCTTAGACCTTTCTCCCAATACTTTTCGCAATTTACAGCTTTTTAATCGGCAAAAATGCACCTCTGGCTTAACTCAAGTCGAGATGTTAGTTACCCTAATTTTATTAGCAATTCTCTTAACCATTGCCCTTTCTGTTTATCATCGTTTAATGGCTTGGATTCGCTTAAATATCGCCACCTTTGAAATATCACAACAGTGGAAAAATACCCGTTATCAAGCCACAGGAGAAGGTTCTCACCCCCTATCTTTGTGCATGGCAGAAAATGAAACCCAACAGATTAAAGTGGCAAAAGTGCAGGGGGACGAATGTGAAAATGTCACCGATTGGACTCCCATAACTCGCGGTGTTAGCATCGATACTGATAATTCTACCCTACGCCGAGTTAGTGGGCCGGCGGGTAATCAAGGTACAATTTACCGCGCTAGTTGGGCCGATACAAGGGGGGGGTTAGGGGGTTCTTGGGGACAGTTAGGCAGAATTACTTTAGTTGCTTCCGGTACACCCGATAAACGCTGTTTATTTTTATTCCGTGTTGATGGTAGTTGGGATATTCGTCAAGATGATAGATGTGTGGGTTAAAGCTGATTTAAAACTAGGGAATCAGGCGCTCGATTTGTTGAGCTAAATCAAAATCTAAGTTACTTAAACCTCCCACGTCATGGGTAGTGAGGGAAAGAGTAACGCGATTGTAATTGATGGTAATATCAGGATGATGACCTAGGAATTCAGCTGGAGTAACTAAGCGATTAACAAAAGCGATCGATTCGATAAAATTGTTAAATTTAAAAGTTTTTTCAATCCGTTGATCTCGTAACTGCCAGCCCGGGATAGTCTGTAATTGTTGAGAGATTTCTCGAGCGGATAAACGAGTAGCGGGTAAAGAGAGGACTAATTGACCAGTTAACCCAATCATGAAAGCGATCGCTATTGCTAAGAATTGGTTCAACATTGAAGACGCTGCCGTACTTTTGGTGAGCGGAAAAAGTTAATAAGCCCAAAATCTAACATTAAGAAACACTTTACACCATAATGTCGAGAGAGCCACGCTCAAAAATCTACAATCCTGACTGATAGCTTTTCTGGGGGGAAACTTAGACGGTTTTCAGTCCGTCTGGGAGTACACTAGAAAATACCCATTTATTCCATCGAGCCGTTCATGATTATTTCCGTCGTAGCACTGAAGGGAGGGGTCGGGAAAACCACCACATCGATTCATCTGGCCGCCTATTTTCAGGAAAAAGCGCCCACCTTATTGATCGATGCGGATAAAAATCGTTCGGCTCTCCATTGGTCCCGGGAAGACACCCTTCCTTTTATGGTAGCGTCCCAAGCTGGAGCGACGGGACTGGTGAAACAATACACTCATATTATCGTCGATACCCAGGCCCGGCCGGAGCCAGACGAGTTAAAAGATTTAGCTCAGGGCAGCGATTTATTAATCCTACCCACCACTCCCAATCATCTCGATATCGATGTCACCATTAAAGCGGTAGAATTGCTGTCCAAGATGACCGATAATTATCGAGTTCTTTTAACCCAAGTAGATTCACGGACAAAAACAGGACGAGAAGCTCGGAAAGCTCTAGAAGAAGCAAAATTACCCGTATTTAAGCGAGAAATTCCCCGTTTAGTTGCTTTTGAACGAGCGGCCGAAAAGGGAGTCGTCGTCAAAGATTATCCCGACCCCCGGTCGAATTTCGGTTGGCTTTGTTACCAAGCGGTCGGTAAAGAAATTTTGGCCCTAATGACATAAATTGTTAAAAAAGTTAATATTAATATTTGTGTCATTTTTCCCCGAAAAGATACTTAATCTGCATGGGGACTTTTTGTAATCTTCCGTTAAGCGTTCACTCCTAAATCCGTAAAGTCTGAGACAATCAAAAAAGTCTGACTGTAGGAGAACCCTCTATGAAATTGGCCTATTGGATGTATGCGGGTCCCGCTCATATTGGCACTTTAAGGATCGCCAGTTCCTTTAAAAATGTTCATGCTATCATGCACGCTCCTCTGGGAGACGATTATTTTAACGTCATGCGCTCGATGTTGGAAAGGGAGCGTAATTTTACCCCCGTCACTGCTAGTATTGTCGATCGTAATGTTTTAGCCCGGGGTTCCCAAGAAAAAGTCGTCGATAATATTGTTCGCAAAGATCGCGAAGAAAGTCCCGATTTAATCGTTTTAACCCCCACCTGTACCTCCAGCATTCTCCAAGAGGATTTACAAAACTTTGTCGAAAGAGCGCGACAGGATGCCGAGGGGGATGTGCTGCTGGCCGATGTCAACCACTATCGCTATAATGAACTACAAGCGGCCGATAAAACCCTCTATCAAATTATCAAATATTATCTCGATAAGGCCCAGAGAAAAGGGGAAATTATCTCGCAGAAAACCCCTAAACCTTCGGTTAATATTATCGGTATTACCACCCTCGGTTTCCATAACCAACATGATCGCACGGAATTAAAGCGGTTAATGGCAGATTTGGACATTGAAGTTAACGAAATTATTCCCGAAGCTGCCTCGGTGGACAACTTAAAAAATCTGCCCCGCGCTTGGTTTAATCTGGTTCCCTATCGAGAAGTGGGATTAATGACAGCCAAATATCTCGAAAGTGAATTCGCTATGCCCTACGTTGATATTACCCCCATGGGAGTAGTGGAAACAGCCCGCTGTATTCGCCAAATCCAAGAGGTAATTAATGGCCAAGGTGCGGCAGTAGATTACGAAGATTTTATCAATGAACAAACTCTGCATATCTCCCAAGCTGCTTGGTTTTCTCGTTCCATTGACTGTCAGAATTTAACGGGCAAAAAAGCGGTGGTTTTTGGTGATAATACCCACGCAGCCGCTATGACAAAAATTCTCGCCAGAGAGATGGGAATCCATGTGGTTTTAGCGGGTACTTATTGCAAGTATGACGCGGATTGGTTCCGGGAACAAGTGAGTGAATATTGCGATGAAGTGTTAATTAGCGATGATAATGGGGCGATAGGAGATGCTATTGCTCGGTTGGAACCTGCGGCGATATTTGGTACTCAAATGGAACGTCATGTGGGCAAACGTTTAGATATTCCCTGTGGAGTAATTGCCGCACCTATTCATATCCAAAATTTCCCCCTCGGTTATAAACCTTTCTTAGGTTACGAAGGCACTAATCAGATCGCCGATTTGGTCTATAATTCCTTTACTTTGGGTATGGAAGATCACCTATTAGAGATATTCGGTGGTCATGATACAAAAGAGGTAATTACTAAAGGTATCTCGGCAGATTCTGACCTAAATTGGAATAAGGAAGCGACGGCAGAATTACAGAAAATACCCGGTTTTGTGCGGGGGAAAGTCAAACGAAATACCGAAAAATTTGCCCGGGAGCGAGGTATTGGTGAAATAACTTTAGAGGTAATGTATGCTGCTAAAGAATCCGTAGGAGCTTAATTATTTCTTGGGGCTGAAAGTTAACAGCATTCAGCCCTTTTTTTTAGTTATTTACTTAATCCCTGAAGTATTCTTTCTTCTACTCCTTTCCCCTGAATTAACACTCCAAATCCTCCTAAACCAGTGGGATTGATTAATTGATGTAAGGCATCTCGACGCTGAAATATAGTTAATATATCGATTTTTCCTTGAGAAAGTTGATTTAATCTATCTCCCAATCCCAAAGCCATTAAAAATAATCCTTGCTGAGTAAAACCGAGATTTTTTAAGCCTAATTTCTCCCCTTGACGTTGTAAAGCGGTAAAATCCACATGAGTGGTAATATCTTGTTCTCCCACCCACAAATAAGGATGATCATGACGCTGATGTTGTCGATAACATTGTAGGGTTCCTTGACTTCTTTGGGGATGATAATATTTTTCGGCAGTGTAACCGTAATCTATGGTTAAGATATAACCTCGATCGAGTTTCCGATTAACGGTTTCTAACCAGTCTAAAGCTAATAAGTTTACCTCAGTTTGATAGCCCTCCGGATAAAGTGGTGAAGGAATATTTATCCCCACTAAATCAAAATAGTCTTTGATTCTGTCGGTGGATAAATCTGCGATAATCTCCTGAAAAGATTCCCCCAATCCCAGATAAATTTCTCGCAATTCCCCCGACTCGATCACAACTCGATGGACAGGAAAAGCATCGATTAACTCATTACTAAACACACAACCCACAAGGGAATTATCGGCTAAATCCGGCCAACTTTGCCAAGATACCGGGGAATATCCCGCTAAAGTTGCCCGTTGTCTTTCCCTGAGTTTCTGAGATTGTTCGATAATTATATAACTGAGATTTTGATAAAAATCAGCATAGCTATCACTTAAATAATCAAGGATATCTTTCGCTAAAATTCCCGAACCTGCTCCCACTTCCACTAAAGTAAATCCAGGCGAATTGCCTAAAAATTCCGCCATCTCGACAAATTGCTCTGCCAACAATTGGCCAAAATCTGCCCCTAGAGACGAGGAAGTAAAAAAATCTCCTTTTGAGCCAATTTCTACTTTTCCAGCGGTGTAATAGCCATAATCGGGGTGATAAAGAGCTAAATCCATCCAGCGCTCGAAGCTAATTCGACCCGCCGCTGATTGTTTAATTTCCTCGCCGATGATTGCTTCTAAATTCATTTTGATCAGGGAATTATGAATTATGAATTATGAATTATGAAATGGGAATTATACTAAATCCAGTTACTAAAGACTGATTATCTATTCCTTCTTTTGCCTGAGTGCCTCTTGCCTTTTGCCCATCCTTATAAGTAGGTAGGCACAATTATTTGTAGGATGGGTTAGCGGTAGCGTAACATGAGCGGGCGTTGGGTTTCATGCTTCAACCCAACCTACGTTCATTTTATATTTAATTCCACCCACCTACTTAAGTAGCCTATACTCAACGGATTTAGTATTAGTAAACAGTAATCATTGATCAGTAAACAGGTATAAAGATAAAGATAAAGATAACTAACTAATTAACTTAAAACTTACATCTGATAACTGATAACTGATAACTGATAACTGATAACTGATTTAATCTCCCGCATGATAGGAACTGCGGACTAGGGGGCCGGATCTAACCTGGGAAAAACCCATTTTTTGGGCAATTTCTCCCAACTCGCTAAATTCTGCGGGAGTCCAATATTTCTGTACGAGCAAATGTTCCAGAGAAGGACGCATATATTGACCAATAGTAACTCGATCGCAGTTGATCGCCCGTAAATCTGCCAAAGTCTCGATAATTTCCTCTTTTGTCTCACCGTGACCGACCATTAAGCCGGATTTCGTCGGAATTGACCGATCGATTTCCTTAACATAACGCAAAACCGCCAAAGAGCGATCGTATTTAGCCCCGCGTCTAACTGGCCCTTGCAAACGGCGCACCGTCTCGATATTGTGATTGTAACAGGCAGGTTTTGCCCCCACCACCGTCGCCACCCGTTCCTGTTGACTTCCCTTACCTCCAGCAAAATCCGGGGTTAACACTTCAATTAAAGTATGGGGATTGCGTTCGCGAATGGCTGTCATCGTCCGCACAAACCAACTGGCTCCGCCGTCTTCCAGATCATCTCTGGCTACAGAAGTCAAGACAACGTAACTTAAATTTAACAATTGCACCGCTTCCGCCACTTTTTGCGGTTCCTCGACATCGAGAGGCATGGGTGCATGACCCTTATCCACTTGACAAAAAGCACAGGACCGGGTACAGGTGGGACCCATCAACAAAAAAGTCGCCGTACCTTCGGCATAACATTCGCCGCGATTGGGACAGCGACCCTCCTCGCAGATAGTATGAATGTTCCTTTGTTTGATAATGCGCTGAACCGTGGAGATTTCGCTAGATTTGCCGAGCGAACGCCGTAACCAAGGAGGTAAAGAGGTTATTTCCTCGCGCCACTGTGGGGAAATATTGGACATGAGAAGTTAAGTAAGGTGTTGGGGATTTCAGTTATCAGTAATCAGTTATCAGTGAGGGGTTGGGGTTGGGGAGAGGGTAGAAGGGAGAAGGGAGAAGAGAGAAGGGAGAATAAATAAAAGCTGACGGCTGATAGCTAAAAAGCTGATAACCGACTCCCCAAAACGAAAACTTCCTATCTCACCATTAAGATAACTGCTATAAGCTGAGAAAGCGGGTAAAGATCATTGTTAATCAAAAAGGAAACTTAGGCAATGGGACGACGGCAACGGAGAAAAATTTTCAATCTGGTCATTCAAGGATTGGCGGGTTGCCTCTTGGTTAGTATATTTGTTCTTAATTCCCTGCCATCCCTAGCCCAAAATTTTCTAGTTCCATTTGCATCTCCCACGGGAACAAGGATTTTTGTAGCTGGGGATATAGAATATGCTTCCGTGCATCTAGATGGATTGGCCTTATTTCAGATTGCCTCCCAAGATTTTACCGCTTCTGAGGCCCGGGAACTCTCCCCGGTAGAAAGACGGGCTAGCCGCATTGAAAGAGGTTTAAATAATATTATCAATCGGGGTTTCGATCCGACAACCCTGCAAGTAAGTACGGCGACTCTCAATAATTTAACCGTGATTGTGGCCAAGGATAACCAGAATTTACCGCAACAGGTAATTCTGACAGTGACAGAAGTTGATGCCCTGATCGATTCTTCTTCTGTTGCCGATTTAGCGGACAGATGGGTTAAAATCATCCAAACAGCTTTGATCCAAGCTTGGCAAGAACGTCAGCCCGCCCCTCGTCGGCAACAGGTAATGACTGCCACTATAATTATTTTGGGGCTAACTTTCTTAAGCTGGGTATCAATTTGGTGGCAGAAACACCTAAGAAATCGCTTCAATCTCCTCAAAAAACAGGCTAAAAGTCAATCCGATCGAAATTTACCTATAAATTCCCCTCCCAGAAAAGATCGCTCCCAAGAACCGATTTTAGCCTCTCTAGAAGATTCCTCTAATTTCCGTCAACAGGCTGATATTCAGCGACAACTGACGTTAAATATTCTCTGGAAAAGACTGGCTCTTATTGGACTGATACTGCTTTGGTTTGGCGGAATAGCGGCGATTTTGTATGTATTTCCTGAAACTAGGCTAGAAGGACGCGGAATAATTCGTATTCCTTTACGGATTTTTATTATCTGGTTGCTGCTGACATCAGTGAGCAATATGATTAATCTCTACGTTAATTCTCGGCTACGGGAGTGGGTAGAGGAAGGAGCGGTTTTTTCCGAAAATTTGGAAAGGAGGATTCTGCGCGCTCCAACTTTATTAGAAGTTTGGCGAGAAATTATCACATTTATCGCTATTTTTCTGGGAATTTTGATTTTTTTGAGTTGGATGGGCCTTTCTTTCGCCTTTTTACTCACGGGAGCCGGTTTAGTGGGAGCATTGCTCACCTTTGCCTTTCAGGATCTTTTAAAAGATTGGATGAACGGTTTTCTGATTGTCTTTGAAGATCAGTACACTGTCGGTGATATAATCCAGTTTCAGGAGTTTATTGGTTTGGTGGAAAATATGAGTTTGCGAGCGACTCAATTGCGGGCCGACGATGGACGTTTAATCACTATTGCCCATAACCAAATTATTATCGCACACAACCTCAGTAAAGATTGGGGGCGGGTCGATTTTACCATCGAAGTCGCCTATCAGACCGAGCCAGATGTGGCGATCTCTTTAATGGCAGCCATCGCTGAAAATATGGCTGTAGATCCACAATGGCAAGAAGATATCATCAATCCCGTGCAGGTTGCTGGTGTTAGTCGGGTTTCTCACACGGGGATGGAAATTATGCTCAGAATTGTCGTCAAAAGATTACGACAATGGGACATAGAAAGAGAGTATCGTCGTCGTCTAAAAATTGCTTTTGAGGAGAAGGGAATTCACATCGGTATCCCCCAACAAAGTGTCCTCGTAGCAAAAGATAGAGAGGAATTCAAGGGACAGTTTTAAAGGGGAGTGATACTAAATCCTGTTTAAAAGGTATAGGAGAGTGGGGTGTAGGGTGTAGGGAGAAGGGAGAAACAATTCATAACTTGAGAGTTAATCACACTATTAAAAACGGATTTGTTATCAGTGCAGTTATCACTCCGCGTCCTGTAGGGGCGAAGCATTCGGATAGAAAATCTACGGTTTCACCGATAGGTTATTGCCCGAATGCTTCGCCCCTACTTTTTGCCGCAAACCCTAAGTAAAAAATTGCCGTCTTTTCACTGATTACTGATCACTGATCACTGTTTGGTAGATTTAAACTAGGTTAGGTTAGATATCCTAACCTAGAAAATTTTTAGGAAGCTAAGGCTACCTCGACTATTTGTTGTAGTTCCCCATTTTGATAGAGTTCGATCATAATGTCGGAACCACCAATAAACTGACCGTTGATATAGACTTGGGGAATAGTCGGCCAATTGGAATACTCCTTAACTCCTTGTCTTAACTCCTGATCTTGGAGAATATCGACAGTTTCGTAGGAAACCCCCAGAATATTGAGAATTTGTATGACGTTATTCGAGAAACCACACTGAGGCATTAATTTATTGCCCTTCATGAACACAAGAACTTTATTATTCTGGACTAATTGATCGATTCTGGCCTTAGTTTCGGGTGTCATAGGTCTAGTAGCTAGAATTTGAGCAAGAATAGCCAATCCTGAGACGTGGCATATCCTATTAGTTTAGCACAAGCCGTTGGGATAGCTTTAAAAAGGAAGGTCTTCGTCCTCCTCCAAACTCTCTAAAATTTCGTTAACATCAGGTCTCCCGCGCACGATAGTCATATTTTCCAGAGACTTATTAACTTTAGTTTCTGCGTCCGAATTTTCTGGCAGTGAATAACCCATATTGACCACTTCACCATCAAAAGATTTCGCTAACTTTTGAGCGGCCGCCAAAATTTCACTAACATCGACATCTTGATCTAATGTCTCTAAAGATGAATCAAAACTTAAGATTTTTTGGGGCAGTTCTGTGCTAGGAGTTTTTGGGGTTCCCGATGCAGTGATCTTTGCTTCTTTTTTCTCGATAATTGCTTCTTTGACCGGGGGAATATCCACCACGGTCATAACTTTATTTTCGGGAGTTATTGGTGGGGTTGGTGCGGTTTCTGGTGGTGGTTGTATCCTGGCCGCTGGGGATTGGGAAACTTCCGCAGCCATGGCAGCAGTGGCGGAACCTACCTGTAAATGAACTTTAATCCGGCGCTGAAAAACTGCCTCGAAAGCTGACTCAATATTAGTCAAGCGTAGCCGGGCCATTTTTAATAATTGTTCCGAAGATATGCTTAAATAAGCGCTCGATTCTTCCATACTAAAAAGACTGCCGTGCTGACGTAGGAGAGTGCGAGTAGTGGGAGGTTCCATTACTTCTAAAACCTGCTGCCAAATTTGTTCATGATTGTCATCACTGGCAACAGTTTTAACCTCAGTTTTCGGCACTGCGACGCTAGTTATCGGGGTGATAACCGCCGGTTTGATCGGTTGATTAACCGGCGCTGGTGCTGTGATCACTTCCGGGGGCCTCTCGGCGCTGGTTTGGGGACGGGAAGGCGCTACCGTGGCAACTAGAGGAATCACCTGTGCTTGCGGTAACAGTCCTAAGAGAGTGACTTCTAACCAGAGACGGGGTTGAGTGGTGTTTTTTAGTTGCGTTTCGCTGTCTTTAAGAAGTTGTTGACCGCGGAGAATTTCCTCTAAAGACCAAGTACGCGCTTCCGTACACAAATCCTGCCAAGTGGGAGCAGTGACAGCCACCATTTCTGGACGATTAGGGGCGGTTTTGGCTAAAAGTAGGTTTAAATAGAACCCTGCTAGATTTTGCAAGACGATTAAAGGTTCCTTACCGCGATTCATCAGATGGCGACATTGTTCGATAACTTGATCGGGAATATTGCTATGAATGACTTTAAGTAGGGTTAAAAGGTCTCTTTCGGGGACTGCACCGACCAAATCCCAGACTCGCTCGGCCGTAATCGTTCCTGCGAGTAAACTTAATTGATCGAGGAGACTTTCCGCATCCCGTAAACCACCGTTAGCGATCTGAGCCACAAGGGTTAATGCTTCTAGGTTAATATCGATCGCTTCTATTTGGGCGATTTTTTGCAGGTGTGCCACCATCGCATCGAGAGCAATACGGCGATAATCAAAGCGTTGACAACGGGAGATGATGGTAGGCAAGACACGCTGAGGATCGGTGGTAGCAAGCACAAAAATCACTCGATCCGGCGGTTCTTCCAGAGTTTTCAGCAAAGCATTAAAGGCCGCCGTACTGAGCATATGGCAGTTATGAACTAATAACCCATTGGCAACAAAATTATGATTGTCCTCCACTTCTAGGTCATAGACGCTTTCTGTGTCACCTTCTTGAATCCCTATCACTTCCTCGAAATTTGTCAGCCATTGAGGGGATTTTATGATACTAGGCCTGTATTGCACCGCAGCCACATTCACAGGGGATAAGATCTGATCGCCGATTTTGAGATTTTTTGCTTGTATCCATGCTTTTTCTGTTCTAATCAAATGATTACCAGTGCAATTAATCGTCCGATTTCTGGTTTGAATGGTTAAAGTTGCTTTTACGCCTCGGTTTAGCCATCGCAGGACTTTTTTATATTCCCACTCTCCGCTGCTCTCGTTGTAACTGAGAACTCGTTTTCCGAGAATCTCAGGATGATTAATGGGGATTAATCCCGTTTCGGTGAAAACAAGGCTATCCCCAGTCAGGCACTCATCGATGACATAGACTTTATAACGACATTGGACGGGGGCAAATTGCGATCGCTCGATAATTTCCCGAATGTTATCCACACCGGTATTACTAGCGGCATCAATTTCGATCACGTCTAAAGCGGAACCATTGGCGATCGCTTGACAGACGGAACACTTACCGCAGGGAATCGGCGTCGGATGGTCACTAGACAGACAGTTGAGGGATTTGGCTAAAATTCGCGCCGAGGAGGTTTTCCCCGTGCCTCTGGGTCCAGTAAATAGGTATGCAGGGGCGATTCGCTCACTGATTAAGGCATTACTCAAGGTAGTGGCGATCGCTGATTGTCCCACCAAATCGGCAAAGGTTTGGGGACGATACTTATGATGTAGAGGTTCGTAGGTCATGACTGGCTGAAAACTTTTTCCCCACCCTAGAGACTACTATTATCCTATCCCGATTCTTTTTCAACACGAGAACAAGTGTATGCTTTTTAAGCTGTTAAGTATTGAAATTGCTTGTTGAGATCAGGCAACAGGCAACAGGTAACATAAAACCCCACACCCCACACCCCACACCCCACACCCCACACCCTACACCCCACACCCCACACCCATCAGCAAATTTTATCTAGCCAGGTTTAATGCGCGATTTGCATCACGAAAATGGCAATTTAGCTAAGGCTTGTAATAAATTGTATTAATAACTACAATTTGGCCGAGAAAATCTGCCGACTATCTTAAGTATGCCTAAAGACAGCGCCACTAATCAGACCAACTGCTTATGACTGAATCTACAAAAACCCAATGTCCTTACTGTGGAGTAGGTTGTGGTTTGACAGTCACCTCCCCCGCGTCGGCCGGACAAGCATGGAAAGTCTTCGGGGACAAGTCCCACCCCTCCAGTCAAGGTATGGTCTGTGTTAAAGGGGCCACCGTAGCGGAATCGATCGATAAAAATCGCCTCAAAACCCCGATGATCCGCGATTCTCTCCAAGAGCAATTTCGTCTTTGTACTTGGGAAGAGGCCCTCGATCGCATCGTTAACCAGATGCAAACTCTAATCGCTCAGGGGGAAAAGGAAAGTATCTGTCTATACGGTTCGGGACAATTTCACACCGAAGATTACTACATCGCCCAAAAACTGGTCAAGGGCTGTCTGGGAGTCAATAACTTTGATGCTAATTCCCGTCTCTGTATGTCTTCGGCCGTGGCCGCTTATCTGGACAGTTTCGGGTCCGACGGTCCCCCCTGCTGTTACGATGACTTGGAATTAACCGATTGTGCCTTTTTGGTGGGGACAAATACGGCCGAATGTCACCCCATCATCTTTAACCGTCTGCACAAGTATCTCAAAGGCAACCAACAAGCGAAATTAATCGTCGTTGATCCCCGCAGCACCAAGACTGCCGAGGCCGCTAATCTCCACCTCGCCATTAACCCCGGGACTGATATTGACCTATTTAACGGTATTGCTCACCTGTTACTGAATTGGGGGGCGATCGATACCTATTTTATCGATAAATGCACCAGGGATTTCCCCAAATACGCCGAAATTATCCGCCATTATCCCCCCGAAATAGTCGCCCCTAAATGCGGTATCCCCATCGACGATTTAGAACAGGCTGCCCGCTACTGGGCCGAATCAAAAAGAGTGCTTTCTCTCTGGTCGATGGGTATCAATCAATCTAGCGAAGGCACGGCCAAAGCCCGCACTTTAATCAATTTACACCTAATGACGGCTAATATCGGTAAACCGGGGGCTGGTCCTTTTTCCCTAACCGGACAACCCAACGCCATGGGAGGACGGGAAGCCGGCGGCCTCTGCCATCTTCTGCCCGGTTATCGTTCCGTCAAAAATCCCCAACACCGGGCCGAAGTGGAACAAGCTTGGGGTTTACCCGCCGGTCGGATTTCTCCCGTCCCCGGTCGCGATGCTTGGAGTATGATTACCGGTTTGGAGACGGGAGATGTCAAACTTCTCTGGATTGCCGCCACTAATCCGGCTGTTAGTATGCCTGATCTAGAACGCACCAAGGCCGCCCTGTTAAAATCACCTTTTACTATCTATCAGGATGCCTACTATCCCACGGAAACCAGCGCCTACGCCCATTTATTACTGCCAGCGGCCCAATGGGGCGAAAAAACGGGAACAATGACCAATTCTGAGCGCGTGGTGACGTTAAATAAAGCTTTTCGCTCTCCCGTCGGTCAAGCTCAGGCCGATTGGCAAATTTTTGCCGAAGTTGGTCGCCGTTTGGGGTTTCAGGCACAATTTAATTTTAAGGATTCCGCCGAGGTACATTCCGAGTTTATTCGCTTGACATATAAACGTCCTTGTGATATGACGGCGATTAATTATGATCGCCTGGCCGAGACTCCCCGACCGTGGCCCGATTCCATCGATGAAATTTCCGCTCCTAAAACCGCTAATTCCGGGGAATTACTGGGTAATTTAGTTAAAGATGACGATAAAAGCGAAAAAACAGCCGCAAAACGCCTTTATACCGATGGTAAATTTAATACTGCCGATGGTCGTGCTGTTTTCGCCGCCTACCACAGTAAAGGTTTAGCGGAACCCCCGGACGAGGAATATCCCCTAGTGTTGACCGTAGGGCGTTTGTACGGTCACTGGCACACCCAAACTCGCACCGGCCGCATCGAGAAAATTGTCAAAATGCACCCCGCACCTTTTCTGGAAATTCATCCCCAAGATGCGGCAAAATTGGGCATAGAAGCTGGAGAATGGGTGGAGGTGCGTTCTCGTCGAGGTTTTGCCCGTTTTCCCGCTTTAATTACCAAAGCAATTGCTCCTAATTGTGTCTTTGTGCCGATGCACTGGGGGGCTTTATGGGCAGAAAATGCTGAGGCTAATAGTCTCACCCATCCGGCCGCTTGTCCGATTTCCCTGCAACCGGAATTAAAAGCTTGTGCCGTCAAATTAATCCCGATCAAGTCTTTAGTTAGGGTTAGCTGAAAAAATTTTTCCTGGGGACAGGGTGTGGGGTGTAGGGTGTAGGGTGTAGGGTTTTACCCATTTTCAGGGGGTCAATTACCTAATTTTCAGGGAAAAAGTGCCTAAATTTTCCCCCCCCGATCACCCCAATGTCTGGCACTTTTTGATGGCAAAAAAGTCTAAAAGTCTTACCCAACAAGGTTTTTAGATTTATTGAGCAAACCCTAACTAGGTCATTGGGGACAATCGGCAATTTTATCCTTAGTTTCTTTGAGTTCCTCTCGAACAGCTTTACATAATTCAGGACTAAATTGAGCGTCTTTGAGACTTTTAACAGTTTCAAGTTGTGTGACTGTTAATCCGAGCACTTCTTTTAGCTTTGCACCAGTAAAATCTGCACCGGTTAAATCGGCACCTTTAAAGTCTGCACCGGTTAAATCGGCATCTTTTAAAATAGCATCTTGTAATTGTGTGCCTATTAAATGCGCTCTTGGCAATTCTGCCTTTTCTAAAACAGCATCTCGTAAATCTAAGCCATCTAAAACCTGATCGGATAAGTCAGCTTCAGACAAATTTGACTTGGGTGCAATTTTATAAGCTCGCTTAAATAAGCTTTGATATTTTAGATCTACCGTGCTAATTGTTCTCTGATCGTAAATAGCTTTATCTAATTTCGCTCCCTCCAAACTAACACCTCTTAAATTAACTCCAATTAAATTAGCTTTTTCTAGAATAGTATTTTTCAATCCTTTCTTACTAATCTTGGTTAAATCTACACAGGATAAGTTGATTTTATTTAAATATCGATCGGATAAGTCGATGCCGATCAAGTTGATTTTTGCTTGACAATTCTCAAGATTCTTTGGTAAATCAATTAATCCTTTATAATTGTTCGATGTCGGAAACCAACTTAGGTTTTCTATTTCTGCATCCCATGGAACTCTAACAATTGAAGAAGATACAAAAGGTAAAGAAGACTGGCGATGTCGAGTAATAAAATAAACTACTTTTAAAAATTCTTCATATTTTTTGGCAACTTCATTAAAGTTACTGTTGGTTATCTCAAAATCTAACTTGGTTTCTTCATTAATTAATGCTCCCTTAAAATTAGTTCTGCTATCAACTTTAACCTTAATTAAATTTGCTCCTCTTAAGTCAGCATTTTCTAAGTTAGCACCGCTTAAATCGGCTTCCGTAAGATCGGCAGCTCTCAAGTCAGCGTGTTCTAGGTTAGCCTGTCTTAAATCCGCTTGTTTTAGGTTAGCTCCTGGGAGATTTGCCATCATTAAGTTAGCATTAATTAACACTGCGTCTTTTAAATCTGCTGATTCTAAAATTGCCTTAATTAAAACTGCATCCTGTAGATTTGTTTTAGCATCCAGATAGCTTTTTAAACGAGCATTTTTAAGATTAGCTCCGATCAGGTCAGCTTTTTTTAGATCAGCACCACTTAAGTTAGCACCTTCAAGGTTGGCAAAGTTCAGGTAAGACTGACTAAGATTACTACGGGATAAATCGGCCTTTACCAGTGTAGCAGAACTTAAATTAGCCCCCTGCAAATCAGCACTAATCAGGTTGACTTTCTCCAATTTAGCCCCAGTAAGGTTGACTTCTCGTAAAGCAGTTTTTTCCAAATCTCGATTAGATAAATCTATTCCCGCTAAATCTCCAGGATTGTAGGGATTTTTATTTTCAATATAATAAGCTTTAGCAGCCATTAATTTTTGACGATCATCATCATCTAGTTTCGTTTCTATATCATAAAGAACACCCTTTAATTTAGCATTATCTAATTTAGCCCCCTCTAAATTCGCCCCTCTTAAATCAGCACCCTCCAGATTTGCACCTGTTAAATCCACTCCTCTTAAATCAGCTTTTCGGAGATCTGCGCGTGTTAGATCGGCATCTTTTAAGTCCTTCTGTGGTGGCTGCAAGTCTCTTTTTAGGGGATTAAAAGAGCTAATTTTGTAAAACTTTGCCTGATTTAAAAAGATGCTTTTATCGAGTTTAGTACGATCATCATAGATCGCATGATCGATCTTAACACCTTTCAAGACAGCACTGGTAAAATCAGCCCCTCGGATATCTGCGTAGGTTAAATCAGCGTCCCTCAAATCAGCATTAATTAACTTGGTATTTCTGAGATTAGCGTGACCTAGATTCGCTTTTTGTAAATAGGTGTTGCTCAGATCTACTTCCTGTAAATCTGCTTGGTTTAATTGGAGAGACTTACATTCATCTTTAATATCTTTTTCACTATCACAGATTAGATGAGTGTTTTCTTTTGATTTAAACCAACTAAAAGGTTGAGTCTTAAAGTTATATATTGCGTCTTTAACACATATATCGCCTAAAGAAGTAGAAGTATTCAGCAGAGTAGCATTTCTCAAATCTGCATTACATAAATTAGCTCCATCCAGATTAGCATTGGTGATATTTGCTCCATTTAAAATGGCATTGGACAGGTTAACATCCTGTAAATTTGCCCCTCTTAAATCGGCTCCCGTTAAGTCAGCTTTTCTGAGACTCGCTCCAGTTAAATCGGCCACCTCTAGATCGGCATCCTTTAGGTTTGCTCCGTCAAGATTGGCATTCTGTAATTGTGCCTTGGACAGATCATTATTTGCCATATCAACTCCGGGTAAATTAGCTGATTTGAGATTTACCCCCACCAATTTGACACAATCCTCTTGCAGCCCAACTTTTGTTAATAGCCAAGTAAATATATTTTCTGGCATTTTACAACCACTACTGAGAGACTCCAAGGCATCAATTCTTCCGTTACTAGCAGGATCTTCTTTCGCTGAACGGAGAACAGTCCAAGCATCATTATTCTCTTGCGCTCGTCGTTTATCCGTTTCCCACCAATAGGTGATTACACCGGCAAAAATCCCTAAAGCAGTAACAATTGAGGCTATTTTGAGGATAAGCTCAAAATCAGTCCAATCAAATCGGGATTGATTTAATAAATTTTTGCATTCTTCTGGGGATAAGCCACTATCTTCTGATAGCTTTTGTAAGTAGATGGCTTCTTGAATAGACCCTTTCGCTTTTTGCTTAATTTCTTTTATTCTATTGTTAATTTCTTCTTCCAATAAAATCTTGTTTTGTTTTAGTAAGTCCTTATATTCATCTAAAGAAAAACCCAAAAAATTAGACTCTGACAGTTCTTTTAAAATCCTTAACTTTTTAATATTATCTTTTTCATCTTTAATGCTGTCTAATTTTTCATTAATCTTCTCCTCGATACGCCAATTAAAATATTTTTGGATATCGTCAAAACTTTCTTTCTGCTCCGTTGCTATACGATGTAGAGCCAGAGTTCGCTGCGGTTCTCGCAAGGGGATAATCCTTTCCAGTTTACCTTTGATTTCTTCATATTTTGGGTTGTTCTTATTACTCATTTTCCTGTCCTCCAGCTAATACTAGATCACGAAAAACACAATAGAAATATACTAGATCGGCAAACTTATCGTTAAGAAGGGTTGCTCTTGATCGCCTTAAGGCTGAATTTGTTTAATCAAAAAATCTATCTGGTCGGGGAACCTTTTTTGTGCAGATAACGTCTTGTTTACACCCATGCTATCTAACTAGCCCAAAAAAAACAAGCCGATCAGCAGGATGCTTAATTTTTCTTAAACAAAAGCCCGAATTATCAGGCATTTAACCACACTATTCTCATTCCGAGATTTCGATCGAACTAAACGATCTTTGCCAACGTTTTTTCCAGTGGCTAGTCGGTTCTAAGTCACAGAGAGCCTGTTCGCTGCGACGACGTTGTATAATCACTTCGGCCGGGTCGGTTAAAGTCGCGTCTCGATAGGGAATAGCGGCCTTAGTTTGCAGATGTTCCCGTTCCTGTGCCGATAAAGATGGGGGTAAGGACAAAAAACTGGCTATTGTCCCCGGCGATCGCCGCCCGACGCTATCGGTGGCCCCAATCTGCAATCCTGCTAATTGTAAAGCCCTTCGCACCGAGGCAGCACAGGAATAGGTGACTAAATAACCCGTCGGACTCAGGCATTTCGCCACTAAAGCTAAAAACTCCACCGTCCACAGTTGCGGACATTTACCCGGGGAAAAGGGATCGAGAAAAATTGCCTCCGCTTGAAAACCCGCGTCAATCACCTTGGTTATCGTCTGTCGCGCATCCCCGATTAACAGTTTAGCCGTGAGATTAGGCAGGTCTAGCCAGTGATTATGGGCAAAATCATTTAAATATTCGGGAATTGGTTGACTCCAACTATTTAAGAGATTTTCTCTAATAGCCGCTAGGGGAACCACTCGATCGCTTTCCAAAGCTAATAATTCTACCCGACAATCCCCCCTAACTTGCCAAATGGCCGCTAAGGCGGCGGCGGCATTATACCCTAAGCCGTAACAAATGTCAAGAACTTTCAGATTATTGCTCTGGTCTGCTTTGGCTGTCAGACGACTAGAGAGGATAAATTTTTTCTCGGCTTCTTCCCTTGCCCCAGAGGTAGAATGATAACATTCGCCGAATTCGGTCGAAAAAAAGGTATAAGAACCATCCTCAGTGACTTTTTGCGGGTAGGCTTCGGGGGAGACAAGCATGGTGATGGAGAATGTCTTTGAGATGAATATCGGTTTCCAGCAGGCAAGCGTGACCACTATGGGGCAGAATCGTTAATTTTGCCGCGGGTAACTGCTGAATTAGGCGTTTAGCCTCCGCTACCGATGGTAACAGTCGGTCGCCTTGACTGGCTATCACTAACACCCCCAATTGCAGACGTTTTAACTCGCTGGCACTAACCTGAAACCGTTGTAACTGGGATAAACGCCAGCTAATCGTCTTCGGTGGGACGTATTGCATGGCTTTGAGGAGAGAGCGGCGATCTTCCCGGGATATTCGACCCAGAGCGGCCAGAAAGGGTAAAATAGTTAGTGCCGAGCTGCCTTGGATGAAATCGGGCATCATCTGGGTGATACCGATTCCCAAGCTTAAAAGAGGTCTTTGATTAAAAGAAGAAGCAGGGTTAATTAAAATCAGTTTTTTAATTAATTTTGGTGATTTTGTTGCTATTTTCAAGGCTAAACAGCCGCCAAAAGACTCACCGCAGAGATAGACTTTTCTCGATTGTCGCTTTAATTCCTGTTCCAATAAAGCGATCACGAGGGTGCTTAATTCCTCCCAATCACCGAGATATTGCGGGGAAATCACCAAACAACGCAGATCGAAGTAAGGGGCAAGGTTTTTAATCTGACGATGGTATAGTTGGCCGCTGCCATCCATTCCGGGTAAAAATACAAACAGGGGATAATCGGGACGGGGATGACGGGGAATAATCCAACTGACAGGTTGTTCCATGGTGCGAGAAGCGCGATCGATGTTAAAAAAGTTTTTTCTGGTTATCTCTTTTAAGGATAATTAATATTAGAGAGATTGGCCAATTTTAATAGTACGATTAACTCCCAACTTATGGATTGTTTCTCCCTGCTCCCCAACCCCTGATAACTGATAACTGATAACTGATTAACTGAGCCAAATTTTTAGGCCGCCGCTAAATTAGCAGCCACGAAATCCCAATTAACCAACTTAGTTAAAAAGTCGCTGATGTAATCGGGACGACGATTTTGGTAGTCGAGATAATAAGCGTGTTCCCACACATCCATAGTTAAGAGGGGAACCTGTCCGGCGGTTAAAGGATTGTCAGCGTTGCCGGTTTTGGTAACTTTGAGAGTACCGTTATCGAGAACCAACCAAGCCCAACCACTACCGAATTGAGTAGCGCCCGCAGTTTTGAAAGCTTCGACAAATTTCTCGAAACTGCCGAAATCTGCCTGAATTTTATCGGCTAAAGCACCGGTAGGCGCACCGCCACCGCCCGGTTTCATGCAGTCCCAATAAAAACTATGATTCCATGCTTGGGCGGCATTGTTGAAAACCCCAGCTTTAGAGGCATCACCGGCAACCTTAACGATAACTTCTTCTAAAGAGAGAGCATCGAGTTCCGTATCTTTGACCAAACCGTTATAGTTATTGACATAAGCGGCGTGGTGCTTGTCGTGGTGGAATTCTAGGGTACTTTTGGTGATACAAGGCTCTAAGGCAGTGTAATCGTAGGGTAAAGGGGGAAGTGTGTAAGCCATGTGTTCTCTGTATCCTCTCTTGAGAGCTTGTTTAAGGTAGTGTTGTTAACCTTTTGTCAGTATTCAGCTTAACCAAGACGAATACCTTTGCAATAAAACTTTACACCCTCGATCATAGCACCGAAGGAGACTTGATCAGTGATCACTGATCGATCAGCTTTTTTCTCCCTTCTCCCTTCTCCCTTCTCCCCCATCACCCCAACTCCCATCGACCATCTCCTAAATCCTGAGAAGATCACCAAACAATGTTAGAATAATTCCCGTACTGTAGGCGCTTGCAGATTCTTGTGGGCGTGGCAGGGCAGGCGAAAAACGATTCCGTTAGGAATTAGACCAAAAAAGCTCCACTGGAAACAGCAGTAGATTTTATCTCACTGGGTTGACCGGTTGGCACTTCGTCAAATTACGGATCAATACAAAATTATCATTTACAGATCTTTCTTGGTAACTTATGGCACAGCGTACACGCTTAGGTGAAATCCTTCGTCCCCTCAACTCGGAATATGGTAAAGTTTCTCCCGGTTGGGGAACTACCTTGCTGATGGGAGTTTTTATGGCTCTGTTTTTAGTCTTTTTGCTGATTATTTTACAGATCTACAACTCCTCCCTAATTTTAGAAGGATTTAATGTAGATTGGGGTCAGTAAGCAGATTCCAACAATCTCGTCGGCATTTTTGGCGGCAGAATTATCCCTCGGACTTTGGCAGGTGGGTTATTGCCCACCGCGAGTTTTTTATTAGGAGCAAAAAAATGAATATTTTTGGAATTGGATTACCGGAAATGGGGTTAATTCTCTTGATTGCCCTGCTAGTTTTCGGACCGAAAAAATTACCAGAAATCGGTCGCAGTTTAGGCAAAACGATTCGAGGATTTCAAGAAGCATCCAAGGAATTTGAAAGTGAATTTAAGCGAGAGGCCGAGCAGATTGAAGACTCGGTAAAAATCAAAGCTCAATTAGAGGAAAGTCAATCTCCTAGCGATCAAACTCGTTCCAGTTAAGAACTGTGTAGAGATGTAGTGTAGGTCAAATTCGAGACTATCCGCTAGATTAACATCGAGAATGACCAGAGCCGGATTAAATTGGCAGTTTTACCATAGACCTCTTGTAAAAATCAAAAATTGTTGTTAGGGTCAGGAGTCAGGAGCCGGTCGTCAGGAGACAGGAGATTATTTTATTTATTCTTCCCACTTCCCCACACCCCACACCCCACACCCTACACCCTACACCCCACACCCCACACCCCACACCCCACACCCCACACCCTACCCCCACGAAAAACTTTTTCAGCAGACCCTAAGTAGGCAGAATATATCATTAGTTTGAGAATTCCCAGAAGGCAACAAAAAAATGACTATTTCCTTGCTATAAGTATTGTAGATGTCAAGAGTGGTAAATGAATGTCTATAGTGGTATCCCCCGAACAAGTCCATCAAATCGTCAACAACCTCCATCACGATCCCTTTGAGGTTTTGGGGGCCCATCCCCTAGAAGAAGAAGGAAAAGTAAATAAATGGGTTGTTAGAGCCTATTTACCGAAAACCACGGCCGCTTGGGTTATTTTACCGTCCCAAAGACAAGAATATCCCATGACGACCGCTTATCACCCCCATTTTTTCGAGTGCGTTATCGATATCAGTGAACTGAACAATTATCAATTACGCATCCACGAGGGGGAACAGGAACGGGTAATCTATGATTCCTATGCCTTCCGTTCTGCCAAACTCAGCGATTTTGATTTACATCTGTTTGGGGAGGGCAACCATCATCGCATTTATGAAAAATTAGGGGCGCATTTAGCTGAAATCGAGGGTATTAAAGGGGTTTATTTTGCCGTTTGGGCTCCTAATGCCCGCAACGTCTCAATTATTGGTGATTTTAACAGCTGGGATGGTCGGGATCACCAAATGCGGAAACGTAATAATATGGTCTGGGAATTGTTTATCCCAGAAATCGGTGTTGGCACTAAATATAAATACGAGATCAAAAATTGGGAAGGTCATATTTACGAAAAATCTGATCCCTACGGTTTTGCCCAAGAAGTACGCCCGAAAACCGCCTCGATCGTGGCCAATTTAGATAGCTATACTTGGGATGATAGCGATTGGATGGAAAAACGCCGCCATAGCGATCCTTTAACTCAACCGGTTTCCGTTTACGAATTACACCTCGGTTCTTGGCTGCACGCTTCTAGTGCCGAACCACCCCGTTTACTTTCTGGGGAAGGGGAACCGGTTCCCGTGTCGGAATGGAACACTGGGGCGCGCTTTTTGAGTTACTACGAGTTAGCCCAAAAACTAATTCCCTACGTTAAAGAATTAGGTTACACCCATATCGAATTATTACCGATCGCCGAGCATCCTTTTGATGGTTCTTGGGGTTATCAAGTGACGGGTTATTTTGCCCCCACCAGTCGCTACGGCAATCCTGAAGATTTCATGTATTTTGTCGATCAATGTCACCAAAATGGCCTTGGTGTGCTAGTGGATTGGGTCCCCGGTCACTTCCCCAAAGATGGCCACGGGTTAGCTTTCTTTGACGGGACTCATCTTTATGAACACGGCGACCCGCGCAAAGGGGAACACAAGGAATGGGGAACCTTAATTTTTAACTACGGTCGCAACGAAGTCAGAAATTTCCTCGTCGCTAATGCTCTTTTTTGGTTCGATAAGTACCATATTGACGGCATTCGCGTGGATGCGGTGGCTTCTATGCTCTATCTCGATTATTGTCGTAAAGATGGGGAATGGGTGGCTAACGAGTACGGTGGCCGGGAAAATTTAGAGGCAGCGGAATTCCTGCGTCAAGTCAATCATGTAATTTTTAGCTATTTCCCCGGAATTCTCTCTATTGCCGAAGAATCCACCGCTTGGCCGATGGTGTCCTGGCCCACCTATATGGGCGGTTTAGGCTTTAATTTAAAGTGGAATATGGGCTGGATGCACGATATGCTCGATTATTTCGGCATGGATCCCTGGTTCCGTCAATTCCATCAAAATAATGTCACTTTTAGTATGTGGTATAACCACAGCGAGAATTATATGCTGGCTTTGTCCCACGATGAAGTGGTTCACGGCAAAAGTAATATGATTGGCAAAATGCCGGGGGATGAGTGGCAAAAATTCGCCAATGTCCGGGCATTATTTAGTTATATGTTTACCCACCCCGGCAAGAAAACCATGTTTATGAGCATGGAATTTGGCCAGTGGAGTGAGTGGAATGTTTGGGGTGATTTGGAGTGGGGTCTTTTGCAGTACGAACCCCATCAACAGCTAAAACGCTTTTTCTCAGATTTGAACGCCACCTATAAGAGTGAACCTGCTTTATATACCCAGGATTTTGGTCAGGATGGCTTTGAGTGGATCGACTGTAGTGATAATAGTCATAGCGTCGTTTCTTTCCTGCGCTGGAGCAAAAATTGGCAGGAGTTTGTGGTGGTGGTCTGTAATTTTACTCCCCAACCCCACAGCCATTATCGCGTTGGTGTACCCCATCCCGGTTTTTATCAGGAAATTTTTAACAGCGATGCGGGTAAATATGGCGGTAGTAATATGGGCAACCTCGGCGGTAAATGGTCAGAGGAATTGTCCTATCATAGCCGTCCCTACTCGATTGATCTCTGTTTACCACCTTTAGGGGTTTTAGTTCTCAAAATCAGTCCTAATGCTTCTGGGGAATAGGGAAGCTTTTTTCAGTGATCAGTAAACAGTTATCAGTTATCAGTGAACATGGTAACTGTTTACTGGTAAGCAGCTAGACACAATTAATTATACAGACCTAACTACCTGGCTCTCCCAGGTTTGGTGGGTAAAATGTATTCTAAGATACAGTCTTGCGGGCGAGGGAGTGGAACGAACCACTCCAGACACAAAGGACACAGAGATCGATCACTACTATATAAGTTAAACTTATCACACAGAGAATAAGAGAGCCACTACCCCTTGCATGAGTGCCTATCCTAACCAAGAAGTTAATTTTGTCTTATTACGGCTCTTCTGGTTTCTGTGTGGAAACGAGGTCTATACTGATAGTTTCTTCCACAAAATAGTCCTAAAAGTCTTGCCCAGTAAACATTTCACGATTCTATAAGCAAAAATTATCACACAAAGTCGAGAAGAGCCTTATTACTTAACTGGTAACTGGTAACTGATAACTGATAACTGATAACTGAATTGACCGACGTGGTTGGCTTCGATCTGCTGGCGATCAATCCAGAATCCCCATCCTTGCGGTGCGGTATTCAGTTCCGAGAGAAATTCTAAGGTCTTCATTGGCGTACTCCTTAGCGGGAATTATCTTGTTTATCCCCTTATAACCGCAGAAAGTGGGCATTTTCCTCCGTCGATCATCGAAAACATAAACAAGCAAAAATGTCTGTATATTTGGTTACTAAAATAAGACAGAGCCGCCCTGGATGCGGCCCGGGGAAAAGCCGGTCAAAAACTAACCCATCAGGATCACCCTATCGATGACGTGGATCACACCATTATCCGCCTCGATATTACCCGCCACCACCGTGGCATTTTTCACCTCAAAACCTTCGCTACAATCGACGGGAATCAGTGAACCCTCTAGAGAAGTCACTACAGCCAATTTCGCCAAATCTTCCTGCATATATTTGCCCGCAACGACGTGATAGGTGAGAATTCGGGTTAATTGGGGGATATTCTGCACTAGGGTTGTAATCGTCCCGGGGGGCAATTTGGCAAAAGCTTCATCGGTGGGGGCAAAAACCGTGAAGGGGCCGGGACTTTTTAGGGCATCCACAAGATTAGCGGCTTGTACCGCCGTTACTAGAGTTTTAAAATTATCGGCACTGACCGCAATATCGACAATATCTGCCATAAACTTGACTCGATCCTGAAAAAAATCATCTATTTCAGATTTTAAACTTAATCTTGTCCCAAAGATCGTTCTAGGGAAGTAATGTGGGGTGTAGGGTGTGGGGTGTGGGGTGTAGGGTGTGGGGTGTGGGGTGTGGGAAGAACAAATAAAAATAATCTCCTGTCTCCTGACTCCTGAATACTGACTCCTGAATACTGACTCCTGAATACTGACTCCTGACTTCTAACCCAATTTTGGACAAAGATAAGTAACAATTATCGATTGACTCCAAAAGCTTGAGAATATTTAAATTAACATTTCGCAATATTTACAAATTCTTAAGAATTAATTGAGAAAGATTTTTATTTAACAACGATGTTATCATGGTTACAGCGATTTTACTGAATTTCATAATGGGTTATTCTGTGCTTTTTTGGGTAGCAATGGTTGAAACCCTTGCCACACCTACAGGGTGATCCTAATTAAGACGGGTAAATCAGTCAATTTCACGGGCAACGATGATCTTTTTTTTGTGTAGTTTTATTGCAAAAAAAAAGTTTTTTTGACAAAAAGCACAAAGTATGATATGTCTGCCAACGTATTTCTGGCTGCGAGTAATTATTGCAGAGTTAGGTCAAAATCAGGGGATTTCCTGTTTCCAAGTCAAGAAATACAGAAAAGCAGCAATTCGATCGAGAAACCGATAAAAACAGCCTAGACTAGAAAAAGAATCCTCTATCCTGACAGCTATCCTGTGGAGATTACTTTTTTAGGAACCAGTTCTGGGGTTCCCACTCGTTCCCGTAATGTCTCTAGTATCGCCCTTCGTTTGCCGCAACGGGCGGAAATATGGCTGTTTGACTGTGGAGAAGGAACTCAACACCAGTTACTGCGTAGCGACCTGAAAAGTTCCCAAATCCGACGCATTTTTATCACCCATATGCACGGGGATCATATCTTTGGTTTAATGGGACTGTTAGCCAGTATCGGATTAGCCGGTTCTGCTCAGGATATTGATATCTATGGACCCCCCGGACTAGCGGACTATCTGCGCGCTTGTGCTAAGTATTCCTATACTAATTTGGGCAATCGGGTGCGTGTCTATCCCATTTCCCCCGGCATACTCTACGAAGATGAAGAATTTACCGTCTCCTGTCAGCTATTAAAACATCGTATTCCCGCCCACGGTTATCGCATCGCCGAAAAAGACCGTCCAGGACGTTTTGATGTGGAAAAAGCCAACGCTTTGGGTATTCCCCCTGGACCAATTTACGGCAAGCTGAAAAAAGGGGAAACTGTCACCCTTCCCGATGGCAGCAAAATTCGCGGTCAGTCCCTCTGCGGAGAAACGGAAATCGGCCGTAAAATTGCCTATTGTACCGATACTATTTTCTGTGAAGGTTCGATCGAATTGGCACGGGATGCAGATGTGCTAATTCATGAGGCGACTTTTGCTCACCAAGATGCCGGGTTAGCCTTTGAAAGTGTTCACTCCACTTCAACGATGGCAGCCCAAGTGGCCTTGGCAGCCCGGGTAAAATTGTTATTAATGACCCATTTTAGCCCCCGTTATCTACCGGGGAATTCTCTGGATATTTCCAATCTGTTAGAGGAAGCGCGGGCGATTTTTCCTAACACTAAATTAGCCTACGATTTCCTCACCTACGAAGTCCCCCGCAACCGTCAAGAAATGGCCTTAGGAGTTAAATAATTATGCCGGCAGCAGTAGAAGAAAAAAGCATGGTTCCCACGGTTTTAGTGGGTATTGGTGGTACGGGTAACGAGATTTTATCGCGATTGCGTCGCTTAATCGAGGAAAGTTATGGCAGTTTGAGCAATTTTCCGATTGTCAGTTTTTTGGTGGTTGACACGGATAAGGATTACAAAATCAGTAATCCTGAAGCTGCCGGCAGTGCTTTTAAAGATAACGAAAAACACTGGTCCCGGGTGAGTGGAAAACAGGTACAGGAGATGGTATCTGACATGGATAGATATCCCTGGATTAATAGTTGGTTTCCCCCGGAATTAGAGAGAAATATTACTTCCCTAGAAGCGGGAGCGGGACAAATTCGCGCCTGTGGACGTTTTGCTTTATTTTGTAATTATCATGAGATCCAAAGGAAATTTATAGATGCGGTGAGACGGGTAAAGGGACAAGAAAACTTTATGCTCGATCGCTATGGAATTAAAGTTAGTAATAGTGCTATTAATGTCTTTACTACGGGGTCTTTAAACGGTGGTACGGGTAGCGGAATGTTAATTGATATAGGCTACTGTATCCGTAATTGGTTACGAGGAGAAAGTAGTCCTTTGAGTACGGCAATTGTTCCCACTCCTGAAGCATTTGCGGGGATTAGTGTCGGCGATCGAGTTTTGGCTAATGGTTACGCTGCCCTGATGGAATTAAATTACTTTTCTGACTACAGAACCGAATATCATCAACAGTTTAGCAGCGGTTTAGTCGATGAAGTTGTTAGTAAATTACCCCCCTTTGATTTTACCTATTTAGTGGGGACAAAAAACGGAGAAGGTGATTTTAAACTCGGTCAAATTCGGGAAATGATCGCCCAAAATATCTTCCTAGATATGACCTCTGATTTTGCCCCCCATAAGCGTTCCATTAGAGATAATATTAAGGGTTCTTGGGCGCAAGCTGACCCAGGGGGGCGCGGTTATCCTAAGCAATTTATGAGTTTTGGGCTATCAACTATTGAAATTCCTATTGCCCAAATTCGGGCCTCTTTATCGGAACGTTTAGCCAAAGATTTAATTAATTGGTGGCTGAATGATTCCGTGATTTTACCCGCTCAAATGTTGGAGTTAGTCAGAGGTGATATCCTCAAAAGAATGCGCTTGAGCGAAGGGGAATTAATTATGGATTTATGTGCCGACAAGGATCGCTCTTTAATTGCCATAATCTCTCAATGGATTAACGAAACTCGTCAGGAAATCAATCAAGATAATTGGCTATCTTGTACCAAACAGGGTGTTAATATTTTAGGCAATGAACAGGGAAAAATTCTCCAATTTATTAATGATTATTTAACGCCAAGAGTCGAGGAATTTAAACGCAATCATTTACTAGAATTGAGTCCCGATGAACGGCTGCACGGCGATTACCTGAAAAAGATTTATAATAACCGGGATGAAATTATTCAACGGGGGAAAAAGTCTCTAGAAATGGAGTTTTATAATATCCTTGAGGATCGGAACCGTGGAGTAAAATTTGCCGAGAGTTTTATTGTTTCAGTACGACAAATCTTCACCGACATAGCGGAAAAATTCCGTCGCGATCAAGAACAGGTTTGGAGTCAAAACGAAAGTAAACGTCAACGAGAATATGATACAGCCTTAGCAGAAATTAATGATCTGAAAGATAAAATTCACATCTCGAAAAAAGATAAGATGGAACAATATTGTGAACAAGCTTTAACGGGATTGGAAGGCTATTTAATGGCCAATATTCAACGAAAAACCCGAGGTGCAGGAGTAGAGGTTATTAATCGTTTATTGGAACATCTTAATCAATTAGAAAGCCGTTTTAATCGCTTTCGTCAGAAATTAATTCAAAGTCGCGATCTATTTAATCTCCAAGCTAACCAACAGATTGATAGTGCCGATGCTTTGTTAATTAATGGGATTAAATTATTTGACAGACAAGAATTAAATGGTCTTTATCAAGACTTTATCGAACAATTTGCCTCCGGGATTGTCGGTAACAAAAACGCCTACGATACGGGTATGGATAACCTTTGTTTACCCCTCTCAGAAGAGATTTTAAAGCAATCTAGCCTCCTCTGGAAAGAAACGCGCCGCGCTGATGAAAATATGCGTTTATTTGACATAACCGAGATTGCCGATATTCGTCAAGGTGATTTTCAAAAAGTTATCCTAAACCAAGCTAATCAACTCCTACAAAATGCTCCTGCTAGTAGTCGCATTCAGCAGGAATTAGCCGCTTGCGATCGCTCGTTAAAAATCTATAACAACGATACCGATATTATCAATAATCTTCGCATTGCCTACCAAAAATCGCGACCCCTAATTATGCTCAATCCTGCGGTTTTGCGGGGAAAAGATGCGGGTTTTACACCCCAATTAAATCAAAATATTGCCCTGATTGGAGGAAGAAATACCAGTAACCCGGCAGCCCAAAAAATTATTCCGAAACTGCGGGAATTTATCCCCAACGAAGACGATATTAAACCCTTGGGAGAAGTGGAAAAACATCGTCTTGTCTTCGTGCAGGAAATTGGCGGTTTTTCCCTGCGCTGTCTCGATGGAATGCGAGAACTGCGGCAATCCTATCAAGACTGGAAAGGAGAATTTATTCTCGCTAAACGCGCCCAACAAATGGGGGAAAATCGCGATTTACCTATCCCCGTGCATATCCAAAAGGAACCTCCTTTCTGGGATGTTTTTCCCGAAGATCCGAGTATTTATCAATTGGTGGTGACGTCCCGGGCTTTAAAAGTGCTTTTTCCAGAAGTCAATCGAGTCACTAATGAGAAAACAATTCGCTATGAAATTAAAACCGCAACGGGATTAAAAAAAGTCGATATCGCCACCAGTTGGGAAGATGCGGTACAGGTGTTAGAAGTAAAAGCTTGTCGCGAAGATAAGGAAAAAATTCAAAGTCAGGTGACAGCTAAGTTACAGGATTCGGCCACTCCGGAGAAAAAACAAGCTTTGTATCGGAATTTTATCGAATATTTACAACAACGTTCCGAGGAGTTGACAGGAGGAAAAGATAATACAGAATATAAACGGGAAGATGCAATTATTTTGCAGTTAATCCATAACTATAAGTTGGATAGCGGTGGAGAAATTCCTCTTTCTCCGGTGACGGAAGTGGCTAACCCAGCTTTAATTATCTGCGGTAATTGTGGACACAAAAACCCGCCTTCGTCTAATTTTTGTTCTAAGTGTGGGGCAAAATTAGTTAAGTAGAAATTAGATTTTGGGTTTGATCCCCCCTGCCCCCCTTGATAAGGGGGGTGCCGATAGGCGGGGGGAGCCGCCTTGATAAGGGGGGTGCCGATAGGCGGGGGGAGCCGCCTTGATAAGGGGGGAATCTGACAATTTTTAACACCTACCTAATTTAACAAAAAAAAGTGGGGGTGTTAGCTGGACTAACATCCCCCAAAATGAAAATTTTCGGGAAAAATTGCCTAATAGCGAAAAAACTGGATTATAATAGGGTCTTTACTCAAGATTTTTGCTAACCGCTAACTGCCATAAAACCCAATCAAGACCCCTGTTTATCGAGAGAAAAACCAATGGTAGCCACTTTAAAAGGACGAGATGTTTTAAGAATAACCGACATGAGTAGCGAAGAAATCAGCGCCCTACTCAATCTATCGGCACAGCTTAAAGCTGGCACTCTTAACCCTAGCTGCAAAAAAGTCTTGGGATTGCTATTTTATAAAGCTTCCACCCGGACGCGGGTTTCCTTTACCGTCGCCATGTACCAGTTAGGGGGACAGGTGATCGATCTTAATCCCAGTGTAACCCAAGTGGGGCGAGGGGAACCCTTAGCAGATACGGCCCGGGTACTCGATCGCTATCTCGATATTCTCGCGGTTCGCACCTTTAAACAAGAGGATTTAGAAGCTTTTGCCAATTACTCACGCATCCCGATTATCAACGCTTTAACGGATTTAGAACATCCCTGCCAGATATTAGCCGATTTACAGACTATCCAAGAGACTTTTGAGACTTTACGGGGAATTAACCTCACCTATGTGGGGGATGGCAATAATGTCGCTAATTCTCTCCTCTTGGGTGGTGCTTTGATGGGGTTAAATGTGCGGGTTGCCTCCCCCGCAAACTATCAACCCGATGGGGAAATTGTCGCCAGCGCCCAGGCTATTGGCGAGAAAACCGGTAGTAAAATCTTAATTACCGACGATCCCGTTACGGCCGTAAAAGAATCTCAGGTGGTCTATACTGATGTCTGGGCGAGTATGGGACAGGAAAGCCTCGCTGATGCCCGAATTCCCGTTTTTCAGCCCTACCAAGTCAATGAACAGCTAATGAGTCACGCTGACAAAGACGCGATTATTCTCCATTGTTTACCTGCTCACCGGGGCGAAGAAATTACCGACGGGGCGATCGAGGGTGTACAATCAAAAGTCTGGGAGCAAGCGGAAAATCGGATGCACGCCCAAAAAGCTTTAATGGTGAGTTTATTGGGATTAATCTAGCTGCAGATGCTCAGTTACCTAAAATAATTATTAAACTCGATCATCAATCATCCTAAGACCTGTCCGACACCGGAAGTTAACGCTAGGATTGATGGTAAGAGCAATAATCAGGGCAGCCTCCACACAAACTATATGTCAGACACCTCCGCAGTTAAAAAATATCTCGCCCATTGGTTTCAATTGGGAAAAAAAGTTATTTGTCCCAAAAACCAAGCTATGCTATTTCCGCTGCCAATTTTCAATGCTGATCGCTATTCGTCGGAGTTTGAAGATTGTTGGCAAAAAATTCTTGATCCTGAAAGTGGCGATTGTTACCTAGAAGGTACTCAACAAACTATCCGAGACTTACTTTCCCCTCAATGGGAATTTCATCCCTGCGCTCGTTGTACTATACCTGTACCAATTGAAGTACTGGGCCAATCGGGTTTATCTTGTCCCTGCCATGATTTGAGTAATTGGCCCAATTTAGAATTACCCTTACCCCATTTACCCGTCAATAGTCAAGAAAATCTCGATCGCATCCGGCAAAGATTGCTAAAAAATTCTCACCCACATTAACCGGACAAAAAGAGACGTTAGGGGTAACGTCTCGACAAAAGGGTTGAGATTTAACGATTTCTGCCAAAAAGATTGACTAAATCTCGCAATCTCTCGCTATATTCTCCGGTTAAAGCTTCCTGACGATAGCGCCATGACCAATTCCCTTCTGCGACACTGGGGGTATTCATACGCGCATCCGATCCTAAACCTAACACATCCTGTAACGGTACGATCGCCTGATTAGCCACGGAACTATAGGCCAGTCGAATCAGATCCCAAGCCACTCCCTGACCACTGGGAGCGCCAAGATATTGATAAAGTCGCGCTTTTTCGTAGTCATTGGCGTTATCTTGAAACCAGCCCACAGTGGTATTATTATCGTGAGTGCCGGTATAAATCACACAGTTGCGTTCGACGTTGAAAGGAAGATAGGGATTACCCGCATCACCCCCAAAAGCAAAGTGGAGAATCTTCATCCCGGGGAAGGCAAAGTGATCGCGAAAATCTAGAACTGCTTGGTCAATATCGCCCAAATCTTCGGCAATAATCGGCAATTTACCTAAACGAGCGCCAATAGTATTAAAGAGATCATAACCCGGGGCCTTCAGCCAACGACCATTAATGGCGTTTTCCTGGCCAAAAGCCACCGCCCAATAGGCTTCTAATCCGCGAAAATGATCGATACGGATGATATCGACTAGGGAAAGAACCGCTTTTAAACGGCGTACCCACCAGTCAAAGCCCGTATTTTTGAGATAATCCCAGTTATAAAGAGGATTTCCCCATAATTGCCCCGTTTCTGAGAAATAATCCGGGGGAACCCCCGCCACTTCCAAGGGATTACCGGTTTGGGGATCTAGTCTGAAAACCTGCGGATTTGCCCAAACATCGGCACTATTATGGGAGACATAAATGGGGATATCACCGATAATCTCGATACCGAGGGAGTTAGCATAGCGTTTTAGGGCTAACCACTGCTCAAAAAACTCAAATTGTAGGAATTTGTGCAGAAAAATCTCCTCTTGTAACTCCTGTTTCGGTGTTTCCAATGCCCCCCAATGACGTTCGCGAATTTCTGTCGGCCATTCCATCCATGCTTTACCCGGGTAAGCGTGGGATAGGGCCATAAATAGGGCGTAATCCTCTAACCAATCGGCATTGCCAGCACAAAAGCCAGCAAACTGTTTGTAAAGAATTGTGTCAGAACCCTTGACAAAATTGCTCGCCGCCTTTCTAAGTAGGGGAATTTTCCAAGCGATCAATTTATCAAAATCCACTTGATCGAGGGGAAAATCGGGAATATCCTCTAAATCTGCGTCACTAAGCAGGTTTTTCTCCCGAAGAAGATCGAGACTAATCAGGAGATGATTGCCAGCAATGGCACTAAAACTCATGTAGGGAGAGTTACCGTACCCTGTGGGGCCTAAAGGGAGAATTTGCCAGAGTTTTTGACCACTTTGAGCCAAAAAATCGATAAATTGATAGGCTTCCCTACCTAGTTCTCCAATCCCGTAACGGCCAGGATGACTGGTGGGATGAAGCAAAATACCGCTAGAACGGCTAAAAGCCATGAAAAAACCCCCTTATCAGTGATTAGGTTAGCAGTTATTAAGTGTTTAAAGCTGAATGCTCACTGCTATCTCCAAGCTAACCCGATCTCGATCGATAAGGGCAATACTTAACAACTTTATTAGACCTATGGGACAAAATGAGGCATTACAGCCGTACCGTAACAGATCGTCTTTCCAGTTAAAAGGATTCCTTCGGATCACGTTCCACGTTACCCCGGAGGAAAAACCGATCGCTTGTCAGTTATTGTGCCAATGATAGGGGCGCATCGTGGTCAGTGAGTTGATCGAACTGCGTGCGCCCAAAATGTAATATAGATATTTCTGCAAAATTGAGATGCAGCCGCCGAAAATTCAAGAGCGATTCACTTACTTTCAGTAAGTCCTACTTCTTGTAACCTCCTCTTCAACCCAGACCGGTTACTGTACTGTTCGTAAATCTGGTTCAGGCGCTCTTGGAAAACGGGCAACCCGTTTTGATATTCGGCTAAATCTCTTAATTTGACCAACAATTTAACAGCCTCATCGTAGGATTTAGACTGGGCTTTCTGAATTAGGGACTCGACTTGCTGCCAAACTTGCGCTTCCCGTTTAGCTAAAGTTTGTAGTTCCTCAATTCGCTTGGCTTCCGCTTCTTGTTGTCGCCGTTTTTCTGCCTTTTTTCCTTCCTCAGCAGCAGCCTCAAGAAGTTCTTGAACCGTGCGTCGAGGCTGGTTAGAAGCAGGAGAAGTAGGGATTAATTGAGACAGCTTTTGTTGGAATTTAGCAGATAAATTATGTTCTCCTTTAGCCAGTCTTAATAGGAAATCTTGGCGTTCAGAAGCCGATAATTGGCTAATAGCTTGTTGCCAAGTTTGCTTAGAGATAGTTGTTAGTTTACCACTGGATGCACAAGCAACATTTAATAAGTGTTCGTCCAATTCAAAGATTTCTGTAAAAGCCTTTTGAGATGCAGAAAGTTGATTTAGTCCGGGGGGTAGAGGAGGTTCTAGTTGGGTCTTATCGATGTCTATATATCCCTCCGATAAGTCAATAGCTTTCAGCCAGGCTAAATATAATCCTCGATAGTCTTGCTGGAGAATTTCTTGGCGTAATCCTATCAATTCCGATAGAATCCCTTCTCCTTCTATCCAGTCATTAAAACCTTCTTCTTGACTAAATTCCCAATCTAAAATTGCCCAATCTCCCGCAAAAGATAAGCTGATATAATTATCGATACAGTAAAGTTCAATTGCTTCTCGGTTGATCAGGGATGTGGGAAAACGAAACATTAATTGCTGTGTTCCCCAGTTGGCGATGTAGTACATGATATCGAAATACCGAGCCAGCACCTGTTTGGGATCCCCGCGAAAATTGCCGTAACTATAGGTGAAACTGGCACTCGTTGCCGTCGGTTTGACGCGGCTCGATAGCTCACCTATGGCAGCCCTTTCCTCTTGGGTGAGGGGGCGATCGATAGCTTGGAATTCGTAATATTGGTATTCGCTCATGGCGTGCAACCTATCTCAAGGTTTATGATCGATATGCTGATAATTGTACGGGGATAGTTAGGGTTTGCTGAATAAATCTAAAAACCTTGTTGACCCACTTTCCGCACTTCTTAACATTCAATTGATGATTTTTACTAATATATTGCTTAAAACCCATTGCTAGTAGGGACTATAGCTACAATGATAAGTAGGTAAGGTAGGCGTTAAAAATTATCAGACACCCCCCTTATCAAGGGGGGATTAAGGGGGGATCGGCACCCCCCTTATCAAGGGGGGCAGGGGGGATCGAACCTAAAATCCATTTTTAATTTAATTATAACCAGCTACTTAGATTTTTATCAAGGTGAAGAATTGTAATTTTTTTCTCAGAAAAAATCAATTATTGAAAATGTTCTCAATAGTAGTTTCTACAATGAAGGTTTTTCGTCAAAACATCTTGGGGAATGTAAAAATATATAAAAGTATATGAAGATGTGCGGAATGTCGGCCTATAACTAAAGATAGATAGGACGGGACGGGCGCTCTCGGATGTATTAGGAATGGCAAGAATATGCACATCTCCCGATCTTTACCGATAAGGAAAAAGTTCGGGTGATCGATCGGTAATTTCCCCGCATCGGTCTTTTCAAGAAATCTAATCTATTCCTTTGGATAGTGGCACGGTTAAAATCGATAAGATTATAATTTCTTTTGTTAAGCACTTTAGCGATCGCTAGATATTTCTGCGATTCGTTGTCGGCTAATCGTTAAATTTTGTGAAAAAAACCTCATTGGTTGAGATTATCGGAGATAGAATCAGAATAGTTGAATAAGGTGGAAATAATTAGAGCCTTTTGGCATGGTTTCTCGATGGAGAATTCTATAGATAAAAAAGCACTGGGTCTGCTTTTCCCGACTATTACCGGAAGATCGGTTTGGCGGGTAGGGCGGTGGTGTGTTTTTGAATTTAAATTGCGATCGCTGTTCTTAGGGAGCAGTTTGCGGTGGGGACAGTGACGGCGAAGAGCGAAGATTGTTCAGCTGAATCTGGAGGCATTTTAAGCAATGACAGACAATAATAAAAGAGATTGGTTCAAAATATTCGATGTTTCCGCAAATGTTTTGGGTACTATTGGTACTATAGCAATTGCAGCAATTGGTTTTTGGTTTACGGCTCTTCGTTATTTGTTATGGTTCGATAGGGGGGCATAAATCGACTAAATCCTTATCTGGCAAGAGACTTAATTGATTAGTTCGCTCTAGAGCAAAAACAATTGACAAAAATCGCTAAATGCCTTTCTATATAAGGGTTA